>NZ_JBEXUS010000107.1:0-27330 GCF_040614455.1 Nocardia sp. NPDC005978 | reverse complement strand
GATTCCGGCAGCGCGGCGCGGGTGCCGCTGCCCTATCGGCTCGGTGCGCGGGCACGCGGGCAGCGGGCCGCGGGCACGCTGGCCGTGACGCTCGGCAACCGGGGAACGGCGTGCACGCACTACACCGTGCACCCCAACGCCTTCGCCGAGAACTTCACACCCGAGCGCTTCGACGTCGGGGCCGGCGGCGAGGTGGCCCGGGACTTTCCCGCCCCCGGCGGGCGCTACGACTACAGCGTGTACGGGGCCGACGGTTTCCAGCGGCGCTGGGCGGGTGACCTCGGCGCGCCGGGTGGTGCGCTGGAGGTGGACGCCGCGGCGGCGGTATCGGGTTCGCACACGGTCGAATTCGCGTTCGCCAACACCGGATCGGGGGCGGCGGAGTTCGTGGTCGTGGCCAACGCCTACCGGGCCGACGGTCCCTGGCGGGTGCGGGTGCCCGCGGGGGAGGCGCGCGGGTGGACCCTGGACTGCGCGGGCGACGACGTGGGCGCGGGCTGGTACGACCTGTCCGTCACCTGCGATGTCGACGCCGGATTCCTGCGGCGCGCACGGGGTTTCGTGGAGACCGGGGCGCGCGGGCGCACCGCCGACGACGCCGCGCCCTTCGATCGGCTGCTGCTGGACCGGTCGATGTACGAGGCGGGGCGGGCGCTCGTGGTGAGCTACGCGCTCGCCGAGGCGGCCGACGGGCACCGGCTCGCGGTGTATCCGGACCCGGGTGCCACGGTGTGGCAGCCTCCCACCACGCCGCCGCTGCGCACCCTGCCCCTGCCCGCCGGGGTCCTGCGTGCGGAAGTGGTGTTGCCGGTCGAGGGCGCGCTCCCCGCCGGGGCCTACATGCTGCATCACCTCAACGACGCGGGCCGGTCGCTGGCGCATCCGGTGCGTTTCCGCGTGCTGTAGGAAGCGGCCGCGCCGGACCACGGTCGTCCTCGCCGGAGCGCTGTTGCCGCGTGCCGCGCCGGAACGCCGTGGGAAGGCCCGCCGCGACGCGTTGTGGCCGGGGGAGGGATCGGTCGTCCACGGGCCCCGGTTGCCCCGAAGTGGCATCGGCGCAGGCCGATCGGTGCGGGAGCCGACTCGGGCGGGGCGCGCGGGTGGTGACCGGTGCGAGCGGGAACGGCGCAGCGGGTAACGTCGGGGGACATGAGCTCTCACGGCGAGTCACGATTCTCAGCGGACGTCTACGGAGCGCGACTGGAGCGGGCGGCGGAACTGACCCGCGCCGCCCACCTGGACGCGCTGCTCATCACCCCCGGCCCGGATCTGCAATATCTGATCGGGTCGCGCGCACAGTCGTTCGAGCGGCTGACCTGTCTGGTGGTGCCCGCCTCGGGCGCGACGCCGTCGGTGATCATTCCCAAGCTCGAGCTGGCCTCGCTGGGCGCTTCGGCGGCCGGTGAGCTCGGTTTGCAGGTGGTGGACTGGGTGGACGGCGTCGACCCGTACGGCCTGGTGAAGTCGGTGCTGAACGCGGGCGCGCGGACCGCGGTGGACGACGCGATGCCCGCCCTGCACCTGCTGCCCATCGCCGATCGCCTGGGCCGGGTCCCGGTGTCGGCGACCTCGGTGCTGCGCGAACTGCGAATGCTCAAGGACCCCAGCGAGATCGAGGCCCTGCGCCGGGCCGGCGCGGCCATCGACCGGGTGCACGCCCGCATGGGCGAGTTCCTGCGCGCGGGCCGCACCGAGGCCGAGGTGGGCGCGGACATCGCCGCCGCCATCGTCGCGGAGGGCCACACCCGGGCCGCGTTCGTCATCGTCGGCAGCGGCCCGCACGGCGCCGACCCGCATCACGAGGTGTCCGACCGGGTGATCGAGGACGGCGACATCGTCGTCATCGACATCGGCGGCCCCGTGGAGCCCGGCTACTTCTCCGATTCGACCCGGACCTACATCCTGGGCGAACCCTCGGAGGAGGTCGCCGCGCAGTTCGCCGAGCTCGAGCGCGCCCAGGCCGCCGCCGTCGCCGCGGTCCGCCCCGGCGTGACCGCCGAGTCGGTCGACGCCGCCGCCCGCGACCTGCTCGCCGCCGCGGACCTGGCCGAATACTTCGTGCATCGCACCGGCCACGGCATCGGCCTCTCGGTGCACGAGGAGCCCTACATCGTGGCGGGCAACGACCTGGTCCTGACCGAGGGCATGGCCTTCAGCATCGAGCCGGGCATCTACTTCTCCGGCGAATGGGGCGCCCGGATCGAGGACATCGTGGTCGTGACCGCCGACGGCTGCGAGTCCTTCAACAAACGCCCCCACGGCCTGACCCGCCTGCCGTAGTTCGGGCAAACGACACGCGGCCCCGGCGTCGGACGCCGGGGCCGCGTTGTTGATCGAGCGCCCGCGCGGCCTGGCACCGTCTGAGGTGGTTCGGGCCTGTTGACCAGTGGGCGTCAGCATCGCTTGTCGGGGCGTGTTGTTCCGGCGTGCGAACTAGGTCTGCCTCGGCATCGGATGCGGTGCCGCGTTGTTCATGCGTGCCGCCCGGACGTTGGCCTCGCCCGGGTTACGGGTCTCGCGGAGTTCGCCGAACGCGCGGGACCTGCCGCAGTGCGGGCGGGTAGGCGGGTCAGAACAGCGACGGGTCGGTGTCCAGCTCAGGGAACGGGATGTCCTCGAAAGCGGGTGTCGCACGGGGAGATTCGTCAGGGTCCGGGTCGTCGGCGGGAATATCGGCGACGGGGACCGGCTCGGGGAAGTCGGGGCCGAGGGTCAGTTGGCCGGACTGCCAGTCGCGGCCGAACAGGGACAGCTGGGGGGACATCGCTTCGATGTCGGTGTTGAGGCTGCGCAGGCAGCGGACGCAGGTCACGCCCGCGCGGGTGGGTTGCAGGGCCGAGGGGGACCAGCCGGCGACGCCGGTGCGGCACAGCAGTTCGGGGACTTCCTCCGCGCCGATCCACTTGCCGAGTTCGACCGCGTGCACGGTGCGGCCGTTGCGGACGATGGCGTGCACGCCGGGGTCGCCGAACTTCGCCCGAGCGAACGCGGCCAAGGGGGCGATGTCGGTCATGCCTTGGACGATACGTACCCGCGCCGACATTCGGCGGGATCCCCCGCCGAATCGGTCGCTCGTGCCGCGATTCGCCGGGCCGCTGTCGCCCCGAACGGGCATGGCGCACATGTCCGTTGCGGCCTGTTCGTCCTATCGGACGGGTGGGTGCGGCTATCCTGTCGCCGTGCTCAGTGGCCCGGGGCCGCGGCTCCCGGCTTGAAGACGCTGCTGGACAGGACGCGGCTGACCTGGATCGCGATCACCACGCGGGTCGGGTTCTCGCGGGGGACGCGGTAGCGGGCGGCGTAACGGTCCACCGCCTCGGCGACCGCGGCGGGTTCGCTCAGGACGGTGGCGGGGCCCTCGAGGGTGAGCCAGCGCGGGCCGTCGACCTGGCTGACCGCGGCGTAGCCCGAGCGGCGCACGTTGCGGACCTTGACCGAGCCGTCGTTGGTGATGACCCGGGCGATGCCGGCCTCGGGATCCCAGGTGAAGCCCACCGCGACCACGTGGGGGGTGCCGTCGGCGCGCAGCGTGGTGAGGGTCGCGAGATGGCGATCGGTCACGAATTCGGCGGCGGCGGGCGAGAGTTCGGGGCTGGTCTCGGTGCTCGGCATGATCTCGACGCTAGCAATGTGCTCCGGATGGCAGACTGTCAGCCATGGCATTCGGATCGCGGGACGTCGATGCAGGCGTCGTGCTGTTGCTGGGCGGTCGCAGCGAAATCGGTTTGGAGGTGGCGCGCAGGCTCGCGCCCGGGCGCACGGTGATTCTCGCCGCCCGGCGCAGCGACGACCTCGATTGGCAGCGGCGCGAGCTCGGGCTGTCCGAGGCCGCCGCGGTGCACTGCGTGGAATTCGACGCCGACGACCTCGGCTCGCATCAGGCGCTGCTGGAGAAAGTGGTGGCCGAGCACGGTCCCATCGGGGTGAGCGTGCTGGCGTTCGGCGTGCTCGGCGATCAGGCTCGCGCGCAGGAGGACGCCGCGCACGCGGTCGCGGTGGTGCAGGTCGACTACGTGGCGCAGGTCAATATCCTCACCAGCCTCACCAATCTGCTGCGCGCCCAGGGCAACGGGCAGATCGTGGTCTTCAGTTCGATTGCCGGGGTGCGCGTGCGCCGCGCCAACTACGTGTACGGCTCGGCCAAGGCCGGGCTCGACGGATTCGCCAGCGGGTTGCAGGATGCGCTGCACGGCAGCGGGATTCACCTGCTGCTGGTGCGTTCGGGTTTCGTCATCGGACGGATGACCGCGGGCATGGAGCCCGCCCCGCTGTCCAGCACCCCCGATCAGGTGGCCGACGCGGTGGTCGCGGGCCTGTACCGGCGCGCACGACTGGTCGTGGTGCCGCGCCGGCTGCGGCTGGTGTTCGGCGCGATCCATCTGACCCCGCGCTTCCTGTGGCGGCGGGCCCCGCGATGACGGGTGCCGCGTCCTGGGGCGGCCCGCACCCGATCGCGGTGGTCGGGATCGGAGCCGACGGCTGGGACGGGCTCGGCGGGCCCGCGCGCCGGGAGATCGGCGCGGCCGAGGTGCTGCTGGGTTCGGAGCGGCAATTGGCGCTGATCCCGGCGGCCGAGAGCGCCGCCGACCGGGTGTCGTGGCCCTCGCCGCTGGTCCCGGCGCTGCCCGGGTTGCTGGCGCGGTTCGCGGGTGCTCGCCTGTGCGTGCTGGCCAGCGGCGACCCCATGTTCTTCGGCATCGGCGCGACGCTGGCCCGGCTGGTGGGCGCCGCCGCGCTGCGGGTGCTGCCGCAACCGTCCTCGGCCGCGCTGGCGTGCGCGCGCCTGGGCTGGGGGCTGGCCGAGACGCCGGTGGTGAGCGCGGTCGGGCGGCGAGTGGAGACGGTGCTGCCGGAGCTGGCGCACGGGCGCAGGCTGCTCGTGCTCAGCTCCGATGAGCACACCCCGGGCCGGCTCGCGGAACTGCTGGCGCGCAACGGTTTCGGGGAGTCCCGGCTGACGGTGCTCGAGCAGTTGGGCGGCCCGGACGAGGCGCTGGCGACCGGCGTGGCCGCGACGTGGGAGCGGGCGGCGGGGGACGCGCTCAATATCGTCGCCGTGGAATGCGTCCACGATCCGGGCGCGCCGCGGCTGACCAGGGTGCCCGGTCTGCCCGACGATGTCTACGCCGGGGACGGTCAGCTCACCAAACACGAGATCCGCGCGCTGACCCTGAGTGCCCTGGCCCCGGCGCCCGGCGAACTGCTGTGGGACGTGGGCGGTGGTTCGGGCACCATCGCCATCGAATGGGCGCGCACCCACCCGTCCTGCCGGGCGATCACCTTCGAGCGCGCGGAGAGCCGCCGCAAGCAGATCGCCGAGAACGCCGCGGCCCTGGGCGTTCCCGGGATCGAGGTGCTCGGCGCGGCGCCCGAGTCCTTCGGCGATTCGCCCGCCCCGCAGGCGATCTTCATCGGCGGCGGCCTGACCGGCGCCGGGTTGTTCGCGGCCTGCTGGGATCGGCTGCCGATGGGCGGGCGACTGGTCGCCAACGCGGTGACCGCCGAATCCGAGGCCCAGCTGACGCTGCTGGCCGCGCGCCACGGCGGCACGCTGCGCCGGTTCCAGGTCTACCGCGCCGAACCGCTGGGCGGGTTCACCTCCTGGCGTCCACAACTGCCCGTGACGCAGTGGTCGGTGGTGAAAACCGAAGTCCCGGGCTCGGTTTCGTAGCCCGGTCCGCCGGGGAGCCGGCCGGGGTGCGGTACGCCGCGAGTGGCGGCGGCGTTGTGCCGGTGCGGCCTTTCGCCCCCGGCCTCGTGCGCCACGTGATTGCGGTGCCCGGCCGTGCGAACGCCGGGCCGGGCCGGCGTGCACCGTCGCGGGGTTCGGCTACCGCGGCGCGGGTGCGGGGAACTCCAGTTCCGTCACCCGATGCAGCCCGGTGCCCGGCAGCGCCGTCTCCAGCTCGAACCGGCAGGTGCGCCCGGAAATGTGCAGCGAGCCGATGGAATTGCCGAAGTGCGGGCCGCTGATCTTCTCCCAGCGCAGCGGATCCGCCGAGATGCCACGGTGTCTGGCCAGCCGGCGCAGCGCCGCGGCGAGCGGGCGCGCCCAGGACAGCGCGAACATGGGCCGGAAGATCTTCGGCGGGTCGTTGTGCACCGGCGAGCACACCAGTTGCAGCACTTGGGATTCGGTGGGCGGGTCGTAGTCCGCGCGGGCGGCGTAGCTGTGGTGCACGTCGCCGGACAGCACGCAGATGGTGCTGGGCGGATCGGGTACCCGGCCGAGCCGGTGAATGAGCGTGGACAGCTGCACGAACGAGGATCGGAACGCGGGCCAGTGCTCGAGATCGGCTGCCTGCCGGAACTTCTCGCCGAGGCGGCCGCGCCGGCCGGGCAGGCTCGCCGCGCGTTCGTTGAGCGACTGCAGGTGACTGAGCGCGTGCGGCATGAGCCACGGCAGCGATGATCCGATCAGCAGATGATCGTAGTCACCGGCCGCGTTCGCCTCGATCCACTCGAATTCCTCTTCCCCGACCATGAGCCGGCGGCCGTCCAGAATGCGCCCGCTGCGAGTGTCGATGACCAGCAGTCGAATTCGGCCGAAGTCGCGCCGGTAGCTCCACCGCGCCGGCTTGCGCCCGTCCGCCTCCAGATCGGCCCGCGCCCCGAAGTCCTCCAGCAGCCCCCGCACGTCCCCGCCGGACTTGCTGACCTCGAGGTACAGCTCGTTGCCGGCCAGCTCCACCGGGCTCAGGTTCCCCAGGTGCTGATACACCCAGTACGAGGCCAGCCCGGCCCGGATTCGCTCACTCCACCAGGGCTTCTCGGCCATCTGCTCCCGCCAGGCCCGCGAGGTGTTCCAGTCGTCGCGCACGTCGTGATCGTCGAAGATCATCGAGGTGGCGACGGTGGACATGAGCCACCGGATCTCCGGGTCGCTCCACGATTCGTGGTACAGCTCCGCGTACTCCCGGAACGAGACCACCTCCTCGGCGGGCTCGGCGCCCGCCCGCCGGCTCGTGAGCCACTCCTGCAGCTGCGGTGTCGGCTGATCGGCGTACACCTGGTCGCCGAGCAGGATCAACGCGTCCGCCCACTCGGTCTCGGGCCGCTCCATCATCCGTAAGGCGTACGCGTCCAGTGCATCCGGGCCCACCCGATCCGCCTCGAGCACGCCCGGCGTGGCCTTGGCCGCCCGGCACGATCCGAACAGCAGGGTCCGGACCTCACGCGTCCGTATCCGGCACGGCGGGAACTCCGATCCCGCCTCCGGCCACACCCGCTCCCCGTCGAGCGCGACCTCGTACTCCACCGATTCGCCCGGCGTCAGCCCGTCCACGACCACCAGTGCGAAATGCTGCTCGCCGACCTGGAACGTGCTCCCGTGCCGCCCCAGAATCCCCACCTCGCACGGGGAGTCGGTCTCCACCCACACGGTCGCCGACGTCGAGTCGACGTGCCGCAACACCGGTCCCAGAACTAGCTCAGCCATACGGATCGAGGGTAGTTCGAACTGCCGGGCCGGGGCGCGGAACGCCGCAGCCCCCCTTGACACGCGCGGTCCGTGCTCTGAAAGCCGTTGGGGCTACGACCTATTCCATGCTCATCGCGGCGATGACGTCGGTCGTGGGTTGCGCGGAGCCGCCCGCGGGCTCGATCGTGATGGCCAGCTGCTTCGGATTGCGGTCGGACATGAGCAGGACCATCGGGGCGGTGTCGGTCGGGAGGGCGGTCATGACGGCCGCGGACTCGGGCAGGCCCGAGGAAGGAATCAGCCAGAGCTGGTAGGCGTGATCGGCGGGGGGCGGCGGCACCGTGGCGAAAGAGATTGTCGCGGCGTCGAGTTCGCCGGAGGCGGCCACGGTGAGCGTGCCGCCGCCGGTGACCGCCGTGGTGGCGGTGCGGGTATCGGAATGGGTCTGGATCTGCTGGGCCGTGATCTGGCCCGGTTCGCCGGACTGGGAGCGGAGCACGGCCACCGTGACGCCGATGGCGATGACCGCGGCCACGGCGGCCGCGGCGGCCAGCAACCGCGGGGAGAAGGCGCGGCGGGGGCGCAGGGGTACGGGGGTCGCGATGCCCTGCTCGGCGTCCAGGGCGCGGTTCAGCGCGGCTTCCACCGAGGGCGGTGCGGGGTGCGCGTCCAGCACCGACATGGTGGCCATGGCCTCGCGGATGTCGCGGACCGTGGTGCGGAAGGTGTCCGCCACGGCGCTGTCGGCGCGGGTCAGGGCGTGTTCGAGGTCGTCCCGTTCGGCGTCGGTGAGCGCGTCGAGGGCGTACGGGTACGCGTAGTCGAGTAGATCGGCGTGATCGTCGTCAGGCATCGCTCACCACTCCTGTCAAACAGTTCTGGAGTCGCTTGAGGCCGTCACGGATGCGCGTCTTGACCGTGGACAACGGAATGTCGAGATGTTCGGCCACCTCGGTGTACGTGCGCCCGCCGTAGTAGGCCAGGGCGATCGTCTCACGCTGGATCGCGGTCAGCGTGCTCAGGCACTGCACCACCGCGCGCTCCTCAGTGCGCTGGCCCACCGCCTCGGCGACGATGTCGTGATCGCGGCCCAGTTCACGCTGGCCGTAGGCGAGATCGCGGGTGGTGGAATTGCTTTCGGTGCGGACCCGGTCCACCGCGCGCCGGTGGGTGAGCATCATGAGCCAGCCGATGGGGCTGGCCAGGCGGATGTCGTACTGGCCCGCGGCGTTCCAGACATGGAGGTACACCTCCTGGGTGATCTCCTCGGCGGCCTGGGCTCGGCGTAGCACGCGCAGCGCGAGCCCGAAGACGCGGTCGTGGGTGGAGCGGTAGAACTCGGTGAAGGCGTCGCGGTCCCCGCGGGCTATCTCGCCCAGCAGGCGCGCCAGGCGGGCGGCGATCTCCGGGTCCGGGGCGGGGCGATCGGTCGGGCAGGCCGGAGCCGAGTCGGCGTCGCGGTCGCCCGGGGGATCGGTGTCGACCGAGTGGCCACGCGGTTGCTCCGCCATATCTGGCTGTCTCCGAAGGATCGGCTGTGCACGGGTAGAGGTGGGCCGGTTGGTTGCCGTGGAACTGCCGGACGTCTCTTCGGAGGTTAGTTGGGGATGTCGGCTCATGTCGAACTTCGGCTTTCTGCGCGCACGCCCGGAGGTGGCCGGGCGCTGGAGATCAGCGGGGTGGCCGCGGCCAGAAATAGGCCGTACGCTGCTGATATTCTCGGTACCCCGGTCGTTCGGCCATATGTCGTTCCAGTAGTCGCGCCCCCGTTCCGTAGATCAGCACGTAGGTCATCAGCAGCGGCGCGAAGACCGTGAGCACACCGGGCCAGGCGCTGGCCGCGATGAGCCACAGCCCCCACCACAGGCTGCTGTCGCCGAAGTAGTTCGGATGCCGCGTCCAGGCCCACAGCCCCTGGTCCATGACCGTGCCGCGATGGCACGGATCGGCCTTGAACCGCTCGAGCTGGCGGTCGCCCACGGCTTCGAAGGTGAAACCGATCAACCACAGCGCCACGCCCGCACCGGCCGCGATCCAGGCGAGCCCGCTCGTCGGCCCCGCGACGGCCGACACCTGCAGGGGCGCGGAGATGACCCACTGCGAGGCGCCCTGGATGATGAAGATCCGGCGCAGCACCTGCCAGGTGCCGTGCCCGCGCCGGTCCAGCAGCTCGGTGTAGCGCGGATCCTCGCCGCGCCCAGCGGATTTGCGATGCATGTGCAGGCTCAGTCGCAGGCCCCACACGGTGACCAATACGAACAGCAGCAGCCTGCGGGTCAGCGAGCCGTCGCCCGCGAGCAACCCGACCAGGGCGACCAGGACGAAGCCCAGCCCCCAGCTGACATCGACGACGTTGTAGCGGCCGATGCGGCGGCCGATGAGATAGGTCGTGCCCTGCAGCGCGGCCAGCGCGAGCAGGCTGAGCAGGGCGATGCACGGCAGCCCGTCGAACACGTTCACGACCGGGCCTCGCCATCGAGGCGATCGAGCACGATCTGGCGCACATCGAGGTAGCCGGAACGGAATCCGGCCTCGGAGTAGGCGAGGTAGAACTGCCAGATCCGCCGGAACCGGGCGTCGAAGCCGAGCGAGCCGACCTCGGGCCCGCGCGCGTCGAACCGCTCGCGCCACAGTCGCAGCGTCTCCGCGTAGTGCGCGCCGAACCCGAACTCCTCGCGCACCCGCAACGAGGTGTGGCGTGCGGCGGTGGTCGCGATGGCCTCGGGGGAGGGCAGGAATCCGCCGGGGAAG
Organism: Nocardia sp. NPDC005978; assembly: GCF_040614455.1. NCBI lineage: Bacteria > Bacillati > Actinomycetota > Actinomycetes > Mycobacteriales > Nocardiaceae > Nocardia > Nocardia sp. NPDC005978. The sequence goes on along the minus strand of NZ_JBEXUS010000107.1, from coordinate 17,159 downwards.
ATGTACTTCTGGATCCAGGTGTGGGTGTTGCGGGTGGCCAGCATGCGGTCGTGCGGCATCGTGATGGCCTGCAACGCGACGCGACCGCCCGGTGCGAGCACGCTGTCGAGGCATCTGAAATAGGTCGGCCAGTGCGCGTGCCCGACCGCTTCGATCATCTCCACCGAGACGATGGCGTCGTAGCTGCCCTGCACGTCGCGGTAGTCGCACAGCTCGATGGTGACCGCGTCCGCGTATCCGGCGGCGGTGACCCGCAACCGGGCCAGGGAGAGCTGGCGGGCGGACAGGGTCACCGAGTGGACGGTGGCCCCGCGAGCGGCGGCCCGTACCGCCAATTCGCCCCAGCCCGTGCCGATTTCCAGGACACGGCTGCCCGCGCCCACCCCGGCCGCGTCCAGCAGCCGGTCGATCTTGGCGCGCTGGGCGTCGGCCAGGTGATCCCACGGCACGGGTCCGGCCGCCAGGTCGCGCGCGCCGAACAGGGCCGAGGAGTAGGTCATGGTGTCGTCCAGGAACAGCTGGAACAGCTCGTTGGACAGGTCGTAGTGGTGCTCGATGTTCATGCGCGCGTTGGCCTCGGTGCCCAGTGAGCGCGCGGGCGGGCGCGGCAGCACGGACCGGAAGCGTTGCAGCGGTGCGGGAATCAGCCGGGTCATCGCGCTCGCGAGCACGGTGAGCACCGCCGCCGGGTCCGGGGCGGTCCAGTCTCCGGCGGTGTAGGACTCGCCGAAACCGATCAAGCCCTGGCCGCCGAGTCGGGCGAAGAACGCCGCCGGATCACGAATGATCATGCGCGGCAGCGGGTCGGTGTCGGCGTGCGCGCCGAGCACCATGCCGTTCGGCAGCTCCACCCGCAGCGGCAGCCGGGTCACCGCGCGCCGGAAGAGCGCGGCGGCGGCGTCGGCGCGCAGCCGGGCCAGCGGTCCGGCCGGCGGGGGCGGCAGCTGGAACGAGGTGGTGGTGTCGAGGCAGAAGTCTGTCACTGTGCTGTCCTTCTGGAAGATTCGGCCCGGGGCCGTGGAACGATGGGCAGGCCGCGCGCCCACAGCGCGATGCCGTGCCGCCGGATGCGCGCCGCGATCAGCCACGGCGCGAACGGGGTTCGCCACTGCGCGCGCAGGACCGCGCGCGTGGTCACCGGCACCCGATGGCCGGTCATGGTCGCGGCGAAGGGCGGCTCGCCGTCCCGCAGCAGGGTGATGCCCAGGTCGAGGTCCCGTCCGGGTTCGGGCAGTCGCAGCGTGTAGCGGCCCTCGACCGCGTTGAACGGCGAGACGTAGAACTCCTTGCCGACCGTGGCGCGCCCGCGCTCGTCGGTGTGCACGAGATAGGGGTGCCGCTCGCCGTACGTGTTGTGCACCTCGGCGATGACGCATCGCAGTTCGCCCGCGGCGTCATGGCACCAGAACACGGTGAGCGGATCGAAGACGTACCCGAGCGACCGCGCGTTCATGAGCGCGGTGATCCGCCCGCCACGGCAGTCGATTCCGTTGCGCGCCAAGAAATCATCGACCCGGGCCCGCATCTCGATCCCGGGTTCCGGCTCGGCGTCGTGCGGGCCGGTTTCCGCGGCCGAATCGTGCGATTCGGTTCCCGCCCCGGCCGGGCGCCGCGGCACCGGCGCGAGGTGGTCGGCGGCGTGGAACGAGGCGAAGGGGCGCAGGGGGCGGGCGATGGCCGGAGGATTGTCGAGGTCGAAATACCAGCTGTAGCCGCGGTATTCGAACGCGTGCCGGACGGGCGCGAACCGGGTGTGCCGTATCCGGGTGAAATACAGTGCGGGGGCGCGGACCTCGTTCATCGCGCACCCACCCGGTCCACGGACGCGGGATCGCGGTCGTCCGTCCACCGGCCGCCGAGGCGTTCGGCCGCGCGCAGGCCCGAGAGCGCGCCGTCCTCGTGGAACCCCCAACCGTGGTACGCGCCGGCGAAACGGACACGCGCGGTGTCGATCTCGGGCAGGCGCTGCTGCGCGGCGACCGACTCGGGGGTGTAGATCGGGTGCTCGTAGTGCATGCGCGCGATGATCCGCGCGGGATCGATGAGGTGTTCGCCGCCCAGGGTGACCAGGAAGCGGCGGTCCGCGACGTGGTCCAGGTTCATGAGCCGGGTCAGGTCGTAGGTGACCACGCCGCCGGTGCCACCGGCGGGCGGCATGCGGTAGTTCCAGCTGGCGCGGGCACGCCGCAGGGTGGGCAGCACCGATTCGTCGGTGTGCAGCAGCGCCGCGTTCGGGGTGTACGGCATCGCGCCCAGGACCGCGCCGGTGAGCGGGGAGGGATCGGTGAGCAGGGCCAGCGCCTGCTGCGGGTGGGTGGCGATGACCACCGCGTCGAAGCGGCGCACCCCGGCGCCATCGCGGACCATGACCTCGTCGGTGCCCTCGTGCACCCCGAGCACCGGTGTGCCGGTGCGGATCTCGTCGAGGCCCGCCGCGATCTTCTCGACGTAGCGGGCCGAACCGCCGACGACGGTGCGCCAGGTCGGCGAGCCGTACACGGTCAGCATGCCGTGGTGGTCCAGGAAGCGGAACAGGTAGCTCGCCGGGTAGCGCAGCGCGGTATCGGGGTCGCAGGACCAGGTCGCCGCGACCAGCGGGCTCACGAAGTAGTCGACGAAGAATCGGTCGAATCGGTTTTCGCGCAGGAACTCCGCGAGCGTCACCGCGGAGTCGTCGCGGCGCAGCAACTCGCGTGCCGCCCGGTGGAATCGCGGCACCTGCGCCAGCAGCCACAGGTAGCGCGGGCGCGCGAGCATGCGCGCCGCCGGGAACAGGCCGCCCGCGCCCTTGGCGCCCGCGTATTCGAGTCCGATCGCGTCCGCGCGCACCGACAGCGACATGGTGGTCTCCTGGGTGGCCACCCCCAGTTCGCCGAACAGCCGCAGCAGGGTCGGGTACGTCCGGTCGTTGTGCACGATGAACCCGGAATCGACGCGCACCCGGCGTCCCGGCGCGAACTCGACCTCGTGCGTGTGCGCGTGCCCGCCGAGCCTGGTGTCGCGTTCGTACAGGGTCACCCGGTCGTGCTTGGCCAGCACGTGGGCGGCGGTGAGTCCGGCGACCCCACTGCCGATCACGGCGATATCGCGTCTTGGCTGCATACCCCGAGTTCGATATGCCCCCCGCACCGGTTTGGCGGGGGCGCGAGTTTCTTGCGGAGGCCGCGGATCGGGCCGATTCGAAAGAATTTCGGATTCGACCAAACCGGCGGGCAGGTCTGGGCGAAACCCTCTTCGTGGTCATCGATTCGTCGATGGGCACCGGGGTCGAATCGCCCCGCACGCAGTGGTCACCGGTCGAGAGCAACACCCGACCCCCGACTCGGCCGGTGATCGCGCGCCTCTCGAAATTTCTTCCAGCCCTTGCCCACCAGGCTCATCGACGAGCCGACGTATCGAAGGAACGAATCATGAAGCTCATGCAGCGCACCGTCGCCGTGGCCATCGCCGTGGCCGCCGTCTCCGCCGGTCTGACCGGCTGTTCCGATGACAAGTCCGATTCGACCGCCTCCTCGACCACCACCATGGCCATGACCACCACGGGCGCCGCCGCGGCGTCGAACCTCGTCGGCCCGGGCTGCAAGGCGTACGCCGAGCAGGTGCCGACCGGAGCGGGCTCGGTCAGCGGTATGGCTCAGGATCCGGTGGCCACCGCCGCCTCCAACAACCCGATGCTCACCACGCTGGTGGCGGCCGTCTCGGGCAAGCTGAACCCGCAGGTCAACCTGGTCGATACGCTCAACGGCGGGCAGTTCACGGTGTTCGCGCCGGTGGATTCGGCCTTCGCCAAGATCCCGCCCGCCACGATCGATTCGCTCAAGACCGATTCGGCGACCCTGACCAAGATCCTGACCTACCACGTGGTGCCCGGTCAGATCGCGCCGGACAAGATCGCGGGCTCGCACAAGACCGTCGAGGGCGGCAGCGTGACCGTGACGGGCAGCGGCGACAACCTGAAGGTCGGCGACGCGGCGGTCGTGTGCGGCGGGGTCAAGACCGCCAACGCCACCGTCTACATGATCGACAGCGTCCTCATGCCCCCCGCCTAGTCCGGGATCGACTCGCCATGGTCGCCCAGGTCCATCACCTCGACCCGACGCACGTGATCGCCGATGCCGCGAATCCTGTTCGCCCCGGCGGAAACCGGAGGAAGAACACAGGTGTCTGCGTGAGCGATGACGAGAATGCGAAGGTCGTGCCGCTGTTTCGGGAGGCCGGGGACGATCCCGGAGCCGGACCCTCCTGCGCGGCGGTGCGGCCCGGCCGGGACGAGGACCTGATCCGCCGCCTCACCGTGCTCCTCGCGGCGGTGGGCGGCGGCGACCGGGACGCGTTCACCGAGCTGTATCGGCTCACCAGTCATCGGGTCTTCGGCCTGGCGGTGCGCATGACGCGCAATCGAGCCACGGCCGAGGAGATCGCCCAGGAGGTGTACCTCCAGGCGTGGTCGATGGCCGAACGCTACGACGAGCGGGTATCGAGCCCGATGGGCTGGCTCATGATGCTCACCCATCGGCGCACGGTCGATCGCATCCGGGCGGAGAATTCCGCCGCCGGACGCGAAATCGCCTACGGGCATTTGTATCTGGGTCGCGACCACGATGCGGTGTCGGAGGCGGTCGAGCAGCGTTTCGAAGAGAACGCGGTGCTGCACTGCCTCGAGACCCTCACCCCGCTCCAGCGCGAGACCATCGCGCTGGCCTACTACGGCGGCCGCACCTATGCCGAGGTCGCCGACCATCTGGGCACGCCCGTGCCCACCGTGAAGACACGAATCCGCGACGGACTCAAACGACTAGCGGCCTGCCTGACAGGAGGTGACCTGCGATGAGCATTATCGAGCGGCCGGACATGGATGATCTGGCCGAGCTCGCCTATCCCTACGCGCTCGACGCGGTGAGTGCGGCCGAACGCGACGACATAGACCGCCGGCGCGAACGCGCCGACCGGGTGACCGCCGCGGAATTCGACGCCGCCGTCAGCGCGGTGCGCGAGGCCATGGCCGAGTTGAGCGTGCTCGACGCCTGTGCGCCCCCCGCGGAGGCCGAGGACAGGCTCATGCGCGCCCTCGATCGGATGCTGCGCGCGGCCCGGGACCAGAGCGGATACCTCGCCCGCGCGCCGCGTCCGGTCAAGCCGCAGCCTTCGGACAAGCGCAGATGGGGACTGGGACCCTTCACCGGTATCGATACGCTGGCCGCTGTCCTGCTGCTGGTGGTCCTGGGTACGGGACTCGTCTTCGTCGTGCAGCGCACGGACGATCGGCCCGCCATCGACGCGCTCTCCAGCTCGCTGATCGACCGGCAACCCGACGTGACGACCCGCGTGGTTCGCGTCTCCGGTGGCGGCGAACTCGAAATCCAGGCCTCGGCGGCGCTTTCGGCGGCGTCCATACGCTTTCTCGCGGTGCCCCCGCCACCCGCCGGGCACGCGTACCAGATCTGGCTGGTGCAGATGGGCGGCGAACCGCGTTCTGCCGCAGTCCTGCCCGAGCTCACCGAGACGCCCGTGGTCACCGCCTTCCGGCCGACCGACACCCTCGCGGTGACCCTGGAACCGGCGGCGGGATCACCGCAGCCGACCACCGAACCGGTGGCCAGTATCAATCTCCTGACCTGAGCCGGCCGCGTCCGGACCGAACCGAGAGCAGTCATCATGTCCGCGCCTCCCAGCACAGAGCAAGTGCCGCAGCAGAGTTCGACCGGGAGAGCGCGAGGCCGGCTCCGGGGAGCAGTAGCGGGCCTGCTCGCGGCGGCCACGGTGCTGGGGGTGGGGCATCTGGTGGCGGCGTTCATCGATCCCGCGTCCTCACCCTTCTTCGTACTGGGCGCGACCATGGTCGATCACACCCCGCACGAACTCAAGGACGCCGCGATCCGGCGCTTCGGCAGCAATGACAAACTCGCGCTGTTCGTTTCGATGGCGCTGGTCATGGCGGTCGGCGCGGCACTGGCGGGCCTGCTCGAGCGCCGCCGGCCTTACGGCAGCATCGCGCTGCTGGTCCTGGGTGCGGTGACAGCGGTGGCGGCGCTGCAAAGACCCACCGCCACGGTGTGGTTCGTGCTCCCGACGGTGATCGGGATCGCGGCCGGCGTCCTGGCGCTGCGCATGCTGGTGGCGGGCACGCCGTCCCCGCCGGCCCCCGCACCCGCGGCGCTGTCCAGACGCCGATTCCTGGTGTCGGCGGCCGCGGTCGGCGCGCTCGCGGTCGGCGCGGCCGCCGCCGGGCGGGTGCTGGGCGCGCGATTGCGCGACGTGGTCGCGGATCGGGCGCGATTCCTGCTGCCGCGAACCGGGGTCCCGGCCCCGGAGGTGCCGGCGGACGCGCGGCCGGATGTGCCCGGGCTGACGAGCTTCATCACACCCGCCGACGACTTCTACCGGGTCGACACCGCGTTGCAGATACCGGCGCTGACGAGTTCGGACTGGCGGCTGCGCATCCACGGAATGACCGATCGCACCGTCGAATTCGACTTCGATCGACTGCGGCAGTTGACCCCGGTCGAACGCGTGCTCACCCTCACCTGCGTCTCCAACGAAGTCGGCGGCACCCTGGCCGGGACCGCCCGCTGGCTGGGATATCCACTGGCGCAACTGCTCGGCGCCGCCGGCGTGCGCCCGGACGCGGACATGCTGCTCTCGCGCAGCATCGACGGCTTCACCGCGAGCACGCCGCTGGCCGCGGTGCTCGACGGTCGTGATGCGCTGCTGGCCATCGGCATGAACGGCGCCCCGCTGCCGCTGGCGCACGGCTATCCGGCTCGTCTCATCGTGCCCGGGCTGTACGGGTACGTCTCGGCCACCAAATGGGTGGTCGACCTCGAGGTGACTCGTTTCGATCGTGCGACCGCGTACTGGACCGATCGCGGATGGGCCGATCGCGCGCCGATCAAGACCGCCTCGCGGATCGACGTGCCCGCTGCGTTCGCCACCGTCGCGGCCGGCCCGGTGACGGTCGCGGGGGTGGCCTGGGCGCAGCGCCGGGGGATAGCCGGTGTCGAGGTCCAGGTGGACGACGGGCCTTGGCAGGCCGCGACATTGGCCGCGGAGTATTCCATCGACACCTGGCGGCAGTGGACGTGGCAGTGGACGGCGACCCCCGGTACCCACACAATTCGGGTGCGTGCGGTCGATCGGTCCGGCGAAACACAGTCCGAACAGCGGACTCCGCCGTTCCCGAGCGGGTCGACCGGATGGCACAGCAGGGTGTTCACGGTGCGCTGAGCACTTGAAATAAAAGGATTTTCCCTATCGGCCGGGCGCGATTATGACGCGTCCGGCCGATTCGTGCTGCGGTACCGAATGATTCATCCGCGATGTCCGAATTGTGTGGATTATCAATTCTTTTCGAAAGGAACCAATCCGGACGCTCGGTCTGAACGAACTCCATCATCGAGCGTTGCAGAAAATTTGCTGCCACTGGTTGCGGCGCTCACCGTGTTCACAGCGGTTGTTCTGCTTCCCGGGAAATGTCCAGATTCCTATCGGTGATTGGAGTGTTCAGATGACCGCCTTGGCCCTGGATCCGGCAGGTCGTGACGCATCGGAAATCATGGTTTCGTTCCCGCTGTCAGCAGCGCAGACCGGTATTTGGAACGCTCAGCACATCGCCCCGGACGTACCGCTGACGGTGGCGCAGTACGTGGAGATTCGCGGCGACTTCGATTGCGCGCGCCTCGAGACGGCTTTGCGTCGATGTGCTACGGATTTGCAGAGCCCCTGGCTCCGGATCGTGGAGGTCGAGGGCAATCCTCGCCAGTTGGTCGGACCGGACGAACCGGTCGAGATCCCGCGGCACGACTTCCGCTCGTGCGACGACCCCCGGGCCGCCGCCATGGTCTGGATGCGCCAGGACGCCGCGGTCCCGATTCCGCTGCTGGGTGATCGTCTGTTCAGCACCGCCGTGCTGCGCACCGGCGATCACGAATACCTGTGGTTCGCCAAGATGCACCACATCGCCATCGACGGCTACGGCGCCATGTTGCTGGTGGCCCGGATCGCCGAGCACTACAACGCCCTCACCGACGGCACGGCCCCGAGCCCGTCGACCGCGCACGACGTGCACTCCATCTACGAGTCCGAGCACGCCTACCGCGAATCGGCCGCCTTCACCGAGGACCAGCGGTTCTGGCGGGGCAGGCTCGGCGCCCTGGACTCGATCTTCAGTCTGAGCGATCGCTACGGCGCTGCCGAGGCCGAGCGCTGGGTCGAGGGCGGGGTGCTCGCCCCCGCGTGCGCGGCGGCGCTGGACGCGGTTCGCGAGCGTTTCGCCGCGTCCCGCCCGGCCCTGCTGACCGCGGGTGTCGCCGCCTACCTGGCAGCGGTCACCGGCCGCTCGCAGGTCTCGCTGAGCCTGCCGGTCACCGCCCGCACCACGCCCGAGCTACGCATGTCCGCGGGCTACGTCTCCAATGTGGTTCCGCTGTCCTTCGATATCGCCGCCGGCGCCACGGTCGCGGATCTGGTGGGCGCGGTGGACCCGAGCATTCGCGACGCGCTGCGTCACCAGCGCTACCGGCACGAGGACATGCAGCGTGACCTGGGCGCGGGCGGCGAGCACCGCGGCTTCTTCGGCCCGGTCGTCAATATCATGCTGTTCCACAACGGCATTCGCTTCGGCGACGCCGAGGCCACGATGCACCTGCTGTCCACCGGGCCGGTGGAGGACCTGTCGATCAACATCTACAACGGGTCCGGCGACGGCGGCCTGCACGTGGACTTCATGGGCAATCCGGCGCGCTACACCGCCGCCGAACTGGCCGCGCACCACGGGCGCTTCCTGGCATTCCTGACCGAATTCCTCACCAGCGCACCCGAATCCGAACTGGACGCGCTGCCGGTACTCGGTGCGCGCGAACGGGAGCTGGTGCTGCGGGAGTGGGCCGTGCCCCCCGCGCCCGCGCCCGCCCCCGCGCGCACCCTGACCGACCTCTTCGACGCCGCGGTCACCGCGCACGGCGCCGCGACCGCGCTGTCCTGCGATGGCGTCACCCTGACCTACCGTGAGCTGGACGCGCGCGCCAACCGCCTCGCCCGCGCACTGGTGCGCTACGGCGCCGGACCCGAAACGCTGGTGGCCGTGGCGCTGCCGCGCTCGGCCGAGCTGGTCGTCGCGCTGCTCGCGGTGATCAAGTCCGGTGCGGGTTACCTGCCGGTCGATCCGGACTACCCCGCCGACCGCATCGCCTACATGCTCGCCGACGCCCGTCCGGTCTGCGCGATCTCCGACGCGACCCTGCCGATCACCCTGCCCGCCGAATTGCCGGTGCTGCACGCGGAATTCGGCGCTGACGGCGCGGAGTGCGCCCCGCTCACCGACGCCGATCGCCTGGCCCCGCTCACCCCGGCCAACATCGCGTACGTCATCTACACCTCCGGCTCCACCGGCCGGCCCAAGGGCGTGCAGATCCCGCACGCGAACGTCGCGACGCTGTTCCGGAACACGCACGGCGACTTCGGCTTCGGGCCGCAGGACGTGTGGACGCTGTTCCACTCGTACGCGTTCGACTTCTCGGTCTGGGAGCTGTGGGGACCACTGCTGTACGGCGGCACCCTGGTCGTGGTGGATTACGAGACCTCGCGGTCGCCCGCGGATCTGCTGGCCCTGCTGCGCCGCGAACGCGTGACCGTCCTGAACCAGACCCCGTCGGCGTTCGCCCAGCTGGTCGAGGCCGACCGCGCCGCGGCCACCCTCGATCCGGAGCAGTCGCCACTGGCGTTGCGCTACATCATATTCGGCGGCGAGGCGCTCGAGCCGCGGAGACTGACCGAATGGTACCGCCGGCACCGCGACGACGCGCCCCGGCTGATCAACATGTACGGCATCACCGAGACCACCGTGCACGTCACCCTGCGCGCCCTGGACCGCGAAGCGGCGGCGACCGGCGGCGGCGGGATCGGCCGCGCCATTCCGGGCCTGGGCACCTACGTGCTCGATCGCCGGTTGCGCCCCGCGCCGCCGGGGGTGGCGGGGGAGATCTACGTCTCGGGCGAGCAACTGGCCCGCGGCTACCTCGGGCAGCGCCCGCTGACCGCGGCGCGTTTCGTGGCGAACCCGTTCGGCGCACCGGGCACCCGGCTCTACCGTTCGGGTGACCTCGGACGCTGGACTCCCACCGGGGAATTCGAGTACCTGGGCCGCGCCGACGACCAGGTGAAGGTGCGCGGTTTCCGCATCGAACTCGGCGAGATCGAAGCCGCCGTGCTGGCCCAGGACGCGGTCGGCCAGGTCGCGATCATCGTGCGCACCGACGACGCGGGCGAATCGAGCATCGTCGCCTACGTGGTGCCCGCGACCGCGGGCACGCTCGACATCGCGGTCCTGCGCGCGGGCGTGGCCCTGCGCCTGCCCGACTACATGGTGCCCGCGGCCTGGGTCGTGCTGGACGCCATTCCGCTGACCAGCAACGGCAAGCTCGATCGGCGCGCGCTGCCCGAGCCGGTCGCGGCGACCGTGACCTACCGCGCGCCGGTGACCGCGGCCGAACGCGCGGTGGCCGCGGTGCTGGCCGAGGTGCTCGAGATCGAGCGCGCCGGCCTCGACGACGGCTTCTTCGCCCTGGGCGGCAATTCGCTCAGCGCGACCCGGGTTGCCGCGCGGATCGGCGCGGAACTCGCTGTCTCGGTACCGGTTCGGCTCGTGCTCGAGGAGAGCACCGTCGCCGGGCTGGCCGCCCGCGTGGCGACCCTGCTGCCGGAATCGGGCGCTGCGGCGCTGACCGCGGGACCGCGCCCGGCGCGCATTCCGCTGTCCCCGGCCCAGCAGCGCCTGTGGTTCATCAACCGCTTCGATCCCGAGGCGTACACCTACAACATCCCGTTCACGCTGAGCATGCGCGGCGAGCTGGACGTGGCGGCGCTGCGGTCCGCGCTCACCGACCTGGTGGCCAGGCACGAGCCGCTGCGCACCGTGTTCCCGGACGGGCCGCACGGCCCGCACCAGATGATCCAGCCCGCCGCGAGCATCGACCTGCCGGTGCTCGAGGTGCCCGCCGCCGACCTCGGCGAGCGGCTGCGCGCGATCGCCGCCCAGGGCTTCGATCTCGTGCGCGAGAGCGCGCTGCGCGTGCGCCTGCTGCGCACGAACCCGCGAGAGCATGTGCTGGCCATCGTGATTCATCACATCGCCGCCGACGGGTGGTCCCTGGCTCCGCTGCTGGCCGACCTCGGTGTGGCGTACGCGGACCGGCGCGCGGGCCGGACACCGGCGCTGCCGCCATTGGCGGTGCAGTACGCGGACTACAGCCTGTGGCAGACCGCCGCGCTCGGCGACCTCGCGGATCCGGCCAGCGTCGCGGCCGGCGAATTGGCCTTCTGGCGTGCCGAATTGGCGGATCTGCCGGATGAGCTGTCGCTGCCCTACGACCGCCCGCGCCCGGCGACGCAGTCCTTCCGCGGCGCGAAACTGGACCTGGCCGTCCCCGCACCGGTGCACGCGGAGCTGCTGCGCCTGGCCCGCGCGCACGACGCCACCCTGTTCATGGCCGTGCACGCGGCATTCTCGGTCCTGCTGGCCCGCCTGTCCGGCAGCGCCGACGTCGCCGTCGGCACCCCGGTGGCCGGGCGCGGCGAAGCCGAACTCGACGCGCTCATCGGCATGTTCGTCAACACCGTGGTCTTCCGCTCGCGGCCCGAGCTCGGCGAGTCCTTCGCCGATCTGCTCGTCCGGCAGCGGCCGCTGGACCTGGCGGCCTTCGCTCACACCCGGTTGCCCTTCGAGCGCCTGGTCGAGGTGCTGAACCCGGTGCGCTCCACCGCCCGTCACCCCCTGGTGCAGGTCGGGCTCTCCTTCCAGAACCTCGGCCGAATCGGGGTCGCGCTGCCCGGACTCGAGGTCACCGGCAGTGCCATCGAAACCGGTGTGGCACAGTTCGATCTGCAGCTCGTGCTCACCGACCGGTACGACGAATCCGGCGCGCCCGCCGGGATCGACGGCCACTTCGTCTATGCCACCGATCTTTTCGACGAGCGCACGGTCGCCGGCTTCGCCGAGCGGTTCACCCGTTTGCTCACCGACGCGGTCGCCCGGCCGCAGGCCGCCCTCGGCGATCTGGACCTGCTCGAGCCTGCCGAGCGCCGGCGGATCCTGCACGACTGGAACAGCACCGCGCACGCCCTGGACACCCGCCAGACCCTGGCCTCGCTGTTCGCCGCCCAGGCCGCCCGCACCCCGTCGGCGGTGGCGCTCGTCGCGGACACCGCGAACGGGCCCGAGACCCTGACCTATCGCGAATTCTCCGAGCGCGTCAATCGTCTCGCCCGGCATCTGATCTCGCTCGGCGTCGGTCCCGAGACCCCGGTCGCGCTGGCGCTGCGCCGCTCGGCCGAGCTCATGATCGGCATGTACGCGGTGGCGGTCAGCGGCGGCGTCTATGTGCCGATCGATCCGGACCAGCCCGCCGATCGCCTGGAGCACATCCTGGCCACCGCGGCACCGCGCTGCGTCCTGAGCACACGGGCGGACGCCGCGGGCCTGCCGCCGGTCGAGGCGCCGGTGCTGGCGATCGACACCCTGGATCTGTCCGCGGTGCCGCCGTACCCGGTGCTGGACGGCGAGCGGCGCACGCCGCTGCGCCCGGACCACACCGCCTACGTCATCTTCACCTCCGGATCCACCGGGCGGCCCAAGGGCGTGGCCCTGCCGCATCGCGCGGTGGTGAACCAATTGCTCTGGAAGCAGGACGCTTTCGGACTCGACGGCGACGACACCGTCTTGCTCAAGACCGCGGCGACCTTCGATCTGTCGGTGTGGGAGTTCTACTCCGGCATGCTGGTCGGCGGCCGCACGGTCATCGCGGCCCCGGACGGTCATCGCGATCCGGCGTATCTCGGCGCCCTGATCGGCGAGCGGCGCGTCTCGGTGCTGCATCTGGTGCCCTCCATGCTCACCGCGCTGATGTCCGGGCCGCGCGCGGAACTGCCCGCCACGGTGCGCCTGGTGCTCGCCATCGGCGAGGCGCTGCCCGCCGCGGTCGCCCAGCGCTTCCGCGACGCCAATCCGCACATACAGCTGTGGAACCTGTACGGCCCCACCGAGGCCGCGGTGTCGGTGACCGCGCACCGCGTGGGCGACGCCGACACCGGCGCGGTCCCCATCGGCAAGCCCGAATGGAACACCCGCGTGTACGTCCTGGACGCCCGGCTGCGGCCGGTGCCCGCGGGCGTGGTGGGTGAGCTGTACCTGGCGGGAATCCAGTTGGCGCACGGCTATATCGGCCGCGGGGTGCTGACCGCCGAGCGTTTCGTCCCGGACCTGCACGCCGTGAGCGCCGGCGAACGCATGTACCGCACCGGCGATCTCGCGGCGTGGAACGCCGACGGTGCGCTGGAGTACCACGGGCGCACCGACTTCCAGGTCAAGGTGCGCGGGTTTCGCATCGAGCTCGGCGATATCGAGGCCGCACTGCTGGCGCAGGACGGCATCGAGGCCGCGGTCGTGGTCGCCCGCGCCGACGGTGCGCGCGGCGATCAGCTCGTCGCGTATCTCGCGCCCGTGTCCGGGCGCACGATCGCGGCGGACGTGGTGCGCGCGGCTCTCATGGCCGCGGTACCGGCGTACATGGTCCCGGCCGCGATCATGGTGCTGCCCGCGCTGCCGATGACCGCCACCGGCAAGGTCGATCGCCGCGCCCTGCCCGAACCGGTCTTCGCGGTCGCCGCCTATCGTGCGCCCGGCACCCCCGCCGAGCACACCGTGGCCGGGATCTTCGCCGAGGTGCTCGGGGTGGATCGGGTCGGTCTGGACGACGACTTCTTCGCCGCCGGCGGCAATTCGCTGCTGGCCACCAAGGTCGCCGCCCGGCTGGACGCGGCCCTGGGGGTGCGCGTGGAGGTGCGCGCGCTGTTCGAGGCGCCTACCGTCGGCGCGCTGGCCACCTTGCTGGCGGGCGCGAGTTCCGCCGGTGAGCGGCCGGTGCTGGGCGCCGCGGCGCGGCCCGCTCGCGTGCCGCTATCCCTGGCACAGCAGCGCCTGTGGTTCCTGAACCGCTTCGACACCGATTCCGGGGCGTACAACGTCTCGGTCGGCCTGCGCGTGCGCGGCCCGCTCGAGGCCGAGGCGCTGGGGCAGGCGCTTGCCGACGTCGTGGCTCGGCACGAGGTGCTGCGCACCCTGTTCCCGGAGGACGCGGACGGCCCGCACCAGGTGGTGCTGCCGGTCCAGGAAACCGTGGTGCCCTTCGCACACCTCGTCGCGCGCGTGGACACCGGCGCGGGAACGGACTCGGCCGAAGCCGACGCCCGCGACTTCGCCGCCGCCGGTTTCGATCTCACCGCGCAGCTGCCGATTCGAGCGGCCCTGATCCGGGTCTCCGATCAGGATCACCTGCTCGTGATGGTCGTGCACCACATCGCCGCCGACGGCTGGTCGCTGACACCGCTGGCGGGGGATCTGGCCGCGGCCTACGCCGCCCGCCGGGCGGGCGCGGCGCCGGACTGGACACCGCTGCCGGTGCAGTACGCGGATTACAGTGTGTGGCAGCGCGAATCGCTCGGGAGCGAGGACGACGACCGGAGCCCGGCGGCCCGCCAGCTCGCGTACTGGCGCGAGCGGCTCGCGGATCTGCCCGAATGCCTGGAACTTCCGGTCGACCGCCCGCGCCCGGCGGTGGCCTCTCAGCGCGGTGACACCCTGCGCACGCACCTGGACGCCGATCTGCACGCGGCGCTGCACGCCCTCGCGCAGCGGTCCGGGGTCAGCGTGTTCATGGTGCTGCACGCGGCGCTGGCGACCCTGCTGTCCCGCCTGGCCGCCACGTCCGATGTGGCGGTGGGCACCCCGATCGCGGGCCGGGCGGACACCCGCCTCGATCGGCTCGTCGGCATGTTCGTCGGCACCCTGGTGCTGCGGACCGAGGTCGCCGCGGACCGCAGCTTCGCGGCGCTGCTGGACACGGTGCGCGAAGGTGATCTCGATGCGTTCGCGCACGCCGAGCTGCCCTTCGAACGCCTGGTGGAGGTGCTCGAGCCGGTGCGCTCCCCGGCACATCACCCGCTGTTCCAGGTCATGCTGTCGGTGCACAGCGCGGTGCCCGAGACGGTGCCGCTGCCCGGCCTGGACACCACCGCCGCGGCCATCTCGGCCGGGGTGGCGCGCTGGGACCTCGAGTTCACCCTCGTCGAAAAGCGTTCCGCGCAGGGCGCTCCCGCCGGTGTCGACCTCGAACTGACCTATGCCACCGACCTGTTCGAGGCCGCCTCGGCCCGGCGTCTGGTCGAACGCTTCATCCGGATCCTGACCGCCGCCGCGGCCGCGCCCGACACCCTGGTCGGGGAGCTGCCGCTGCTGTCCGGCGCGGAGATCGCCGCGCTGACACCGGTCCGCGGCGAGCCGGCCGCACCGGTGAGTTCGCTGCCGGAGATCTTCACCGCCGCGGCCGCCATCGATCCCAACGCCATCGCCGTGCGCCTGGGCACCCACGAGCTGACCTACGCCGAACTCGACCGCCGGTCGAACCGGCTCGCCCGGCTGCTCATCGAACGCGGTGTCGGACCGGAATCCGTTGTGGCGCTCGCCATCGCGCGCTCCATCGAATCGGTGACCGTGACCGTGGCCGTCGCCAAGACCGGCGCGGCCTTCCTGCCGGTCGATCCCGCGTACCCGCGCCCGCGCCAGGAGCACATGCTCACCGATTCCGGTGCGCGCTTCGGCCTGACCACGACGGCGCATCGCGAGGACCTGCCCGCAGCGGGCGTGACGTGGCTGGCCCTGGACGACCGGGCGATCGTGAGCGCGCTGTCCGGGCTGTCCAGCGCGCCGATCACCGACGCCGATCGCACACGCCCGCTGCGGATTTCGCAGCTGGCCTACCTCATCTACACCTCCGGCTCGACCGGCGTCCCCAAGGGCGTGGCGGTCACGCACGCCGGCATCGCGAACTTCACCCGCACCATGGCGGACCGGTTCGGCGTCGTCTCCGGTTCGCGCACACTGCATTTCGCCTCGCCGAGTTTCGACGCCTCGATCCTGGAACTGCTGTTGACCTGGGGTGCGGGCGCGACCATGGTGATCGCCCCGCCGCAGATCTACGGCGGTGAGGAACTGGCCGAACTGCTCGAGCACGAAGGGGTGACGCACGCCTTCCTCACCCCGGTCGCGGTGGCCGGGCTCGGCGCGGGCGGGCGCACGCTGCCCGCGCTGCGCGGGCTCGTCGTCGGCGGCGACGCGGTCGGCCCGGAACTGCTCGACCGCTGGGCGGTGGACCGCGCGCTGTTCAACGCCTACGGACCGTCCGAAGCGACCGTGGCGGTGGCGATCTCCCACGCGCTGACTCCGGACCGGCAGGTGGTGCTGGGCGGGCCGATTCGCGGCACCGGCCTCGCGGTGCTGGATCGCAGGCTGCGCCCGGTCCCGGTCGGCGTCGCCGGTGAGCTGTACATCGGCGGCGCGGGCGTCGCGCGCGGCTACCTGTCGCGCCCGAGCCTGACCGCGTCCCGCTTCGTCGCCGACCCCTACGGGGCCGCCGGGGACCGCATGTACCGCACCGGCGATCTGGTGCGCTGGACCGCCGAGGGCGAACTGGTCTTCCTCGGCCGCGGCGACGACCAGGTCAAGGTGCGCGGCTTCCGCATCGAACTCGGCGAGATCACCGCGGCCGTGGCGGCCGCCGGGGCGGTCGGCTTCGCGCACACCGAGGTCCGCACGGACACCGCCGGTCGCGCGCACGTGGTGACCTACGTGCTGCCCGAGGAGTCCGGGACGCTGGACGTGCGCGCCCTGCGCACGGCCCTGGGCGCTCGCCTGCCCGCGCACATGGTGCCCTCGGCGATCGTGGCGCTGGACTCGATTCCGTTGTCGCCCAGCGGCAAACTCGATCGCAAGGCCCTGCCGGAACCGGTCTGGGACCTCGGGGTCGCGGGCCGCGAGCCCGCCACCCCCACCGAGGCCCTGGTGGCCGCCGAGATGGCCCGCATGCTCGATCGCGAACGCGTGGCCGCGGATCACAGCTTCTTCGAATTGGGCGGCAACTCGCTCTCCGCGACCCAGCTGGTCTCCCGGCTCGCGGTCTCCTGCGGGCATCGGCTCGCGGTCAAGGAGGTTTTCGAGCATCCGACCCCCGAGGGGCTGGCCCGGCTGCTGGACGCGGCCGCGGGCGCGCCGGAGGCTCGATCGTCACGCCCATCGACAGCTGCCTGCGCCCGGTGTCGGTGCCATAGGCGCA
>NZ_JBEXUS010000106.1:0-27807 GCF_040614455.1 Nocardia sp. NPDC005978 | reverse complement strand
CGCGGCTCTGAGGCCGCGTGGACGCCGGTCGGGTGCCGCCGTCGATCCGGTCAGCCGCGCGCGTGGGCGAGGCGGGTGACCTCGGCGATGAAGCGGTCGATCTCCTCGCAGGTGTTGTAGAAGGCGAAGGAGGGGCGGACCGTGGCCTCCACGCCGAAGCGGCGCAGGATGGGCTGGGCGCAGTGGTGCCCGGCCCGCACCGCTATGCCCTTCTCGTTGAGGGCCGTTCCGACTTCGATCGGTTCGTAGCCGGCCAGGGTGAACGACAGCACGCTCGCCTTGTGCGCGGCGGTGCCGATGAGGCGCACGCCCGGGATCGCCGCCAGCCGGGGTGTGGCGTACTCCAGCAGGCCGTGTTCGTAGCGGGCGATGGTGTCGATGCCGAGTGTTTCGACGTATTCCACGGCCGCGCCCAGGCCGACCGCGTCGGCGATGTTGCCGGTGCCCGCCTCGAAACGGCCCGGCGGCGGCTGGAACAGCGAGCGATCGAAGGTGACGTCGCTGATCATGTTGCCGCCGCCCTGCCAGGGCGGAAGATCCTGGAGCACTTCGGATTTGCCGTAGACCGCGCCGATCCCGGTCGGGCCGAAGAGCTTGTGGCCGGAGAAGACGAAGAAGTCGGCGTCCAGGGCGCGGACGTCGATCCGGGTGTGCGGGATGGACTGCGCACCGTCCACCACGGTGACCGCGCCCGCGCGCCTGGCCTCGGCGACCACATCCGCGATGGGCGTGATGGTGCCCAGTGCGTTCGACACATGGGTCACCGACACCAGTTTCGTGCGATCGGACAGCAGCCGGGTGTACTCGTCCATCCGCAGCTGGCCGGTGTCGTCCACCGGAATGATCTTCAGCACCGCGCCGGTCTCGGCCGCCAGCAGCTGCCACGGCACGATATTGGCGTGGTGTTCGAGGTGCGAGACGAGGATCTCGTCACCGGCGTGAAGATTCTTGCGGCCCCAGGTCTGGGCGATGAGGTTCAGGCCCTCGGTCGCCCCGCGCACGAAGATGATCTCCTGTGCCGAGCCCGCGCCCAGGAAGCGCGCCACCGCCTCGCGGGCGTGCTCGTACGCGTCGGTCGAGCGCGCCGCCAATTCGTGTGCGGCACGGTGGATGTTGGAGTTCTCGTGCTCGTAGAAGTGGGTGATGCGGTCGATGACCGTGCGCGGCTTCTGCGTGGTGGCGGCGTTGTCGAACCACACCAGCGGGTGCCCGTTCACCCGTTCGCCCAGGATGGGGAAATCCCGGCGGACGGCGTGCACGTCGAACGGCGGATGCCGATCCGGCACCGGATCGCCGGCCCGGTCCCCGAGGAAGTAGAACTGTGACCCGGCCGGTGCCGCATCGGCTCGCGGGCGCTCGAGGAAGTAGAAGCTCGGCCCGCCTGCCGCTGCCGCCGGTGCGCTGAAACGCGACGGGGTCAGCGGGATATCGAGCGATGGCAGTTCGGGCAGCCAGGGATCGGTGTGCACCGGGGCCGCGGTGGTCCCGGACTCCCAGCCCGGCACCGCCGGGGCGGGGGTGGCCCCGCCGGGCGGCACCGCACCCCGAGGCGCGCCCGGGGTGCGCGGCGTGCCCGCCGTGGCAGGGACGGAGATGCCCGGACTCGGCTGCGGCACAGCGCCTTCCGGCACCGCGCCGCCACCCGGTACGGCAGGGTCCGGCGCGTGCGGGAGCGAGCTCGCCCCCGCCCCCGACAGCGGAGCTGCCACGGGGACCGACGCGGCCGAGGGCAGCGCCCCCGGCGATCCGGGGACGCCGGACGGCCCCGCCGGGGTGCTCGGCGCACCCGGAACATACGGGATCGGCGGCGGCTCCGGGGCCGGGCCGCCCGGCCCCGGGACGCCCAGCCCCCCGAGGCTCGGCGCCGCCGACGGCAGCGCCGAGAAGAACTCCCCGGCAAGGCGATTCAGCGTCGCCTCGTCCGGGAGCAGGGCGCCCCACCCGGAACCGGTGGCGGCCACCGGCTCCGGGGAAGCGGGCAGATCAGCGGTAGGTCGGTGCATAGTCATGGAACCTGTTCACCTCTGCGCCCTCGAGCACCGCCACGGCGTCGTCGGTCAGGATCGCCAGGGAGCAGTACAGCGAAACCAGATACGAGGCAATGGCACTGCGGTCGATTCCCATGAACTTCACCGACAGGCCGGGACCCTGTTCGCCGGCCAGTCCCGGCTGGTACAGCCCGACCACGCCCTGCCGTTCCGCGCCCGGGCGGATGAGCAGGAACTTGGTCTTGCCGCCGGTCACCGGAACCTTGTCCGACGGGATGATCGGAATGCCGCGCCAGGTGATGAACTGCGAACCGAACAGGCTCACCGTCGGCGGCGGCACACCGCGCCGCGTGCACTCTCGCCCGAAGGCCGCGATGCCCTCCGGGTGGGTGAGGAAGAAGCCGGGCTCCTTCCAGACCTTGGCGACGAGATTGTCCAGATCGTCGGGCGTGGGCGGGCCCGCGATGGTCGAGATCCGTTGCTTCTTCGGGGTATTGGCGATCAGCCCGTAGTCGGGGCTGTTGATCAGCTCGCCTTCCTGATGCTCCTTGATGGCCTCGATGGTCAGGCGCAGCTGCTGGGAGATCTGGTCGTGCGGGCTGGAATACAGGTCCGAGACCCGGGTGTGCACGTCGAGGATCGTGTGCACGGCCTTGAGCCGGTACTCGCGCGGATCCTTCTCGTAGTCGATGAAGGTCTCCGGCAGCGGGGACTCGTCGTAGTTGTCGCACTTGATGTCGACGGTCTGCTCGTGCGTCACCCGGTTGCGCCGGTAGATGCCGGCTTCCACCGGCACCCAGCTCAGCAGATGGACCAGCCACCGCGGGGTGATGGACTCCATCTGCGGAACGGTCTTGGTGGCATTGGCGAGTGTCCGAGCAGCCTCGTCGCCCAGTGCCACCGGTTGCGGCACGGTACTTGTCATGAAAACCGCCTTCAATTAGGCAAATTGGGGGTTACCGACGGGACGGAATACTAACTCCGGGATCCGCCGCTGTCCTGATGAACAGAACGGCGGGCGTGTCCTGGAAGTTTGCTGGCAAAGGCGCGATTCGATGCCGTTCGCGCCTTCGATGTGAACGGGTGCACACCGCGATGTAGACACCGCGAGCTAACAGTGAGGAAACCGTAATTGCGCGGCAACGAATTCGGGGGAGGCGCGCACGGAAACCGCTGCGGCCGCGCGCCTCAGCGCGCGCCCACGAGCACCGCGTCGGTGATCGAGCGCCACGCGACCCCGGCTTCGGCGAACCCCGCCGCCCAGACGTGGTCGAGATGCCAGTCCAGGGTCTGCGGCACGCCCCGCGGCCGGTTGTCGAGAATGGCGCGACTGGCGGCCAGCTCGTTGCTCAGCCGCGGATCATCGGCGATCCCGGCCCACCACTGTTCCCAGTCCGGCACGCCCTCGGCCCGCACGCGCTCCTGATGCCCGCGCTGAATCCGCTCGTCCAGCGCGTTCAGCAGCGGGGTCCGCGGATCGGGCATGTGGTCGGCGTTGAGGAACAGTCCGCCCGGGCGCAGCAGCGCCGGCAGGTCCCGGTAGAGCCTGGCCAGGTCGTCGGGCTGCATCCAGTGCGTGGCGGTCGCGGTCGCGATGACGTCGAACGGCTCGGCGGTCAGCGCACTCGACCACGCCGGATCTTCCAGGTCCGCCACGACGAAACAGACGCGCGGATCATTGGCGAAGGACCCGCGCGCCATCGCCAGCAGCGTCGGATCCCGATCCACCGCAACCGAACTCGACTCGGGCAGCCGGGCGAACAGCCGCCGGGTGATGGTGCCGGTCCCGCAAGCCAGATCCAGCACCCGCGGCGCCTTCCCGGCGCTCGCCTCGACCAGATCCAGCATCACCCGGAATCGCTCCTCGCGATCGGGCATGTACAACTCCTGCTGCCGATCCCAACTCTCCTGCCACGCTTCCCAATTCACGCCTTCTCCAGTGGTCTGATCAGCGGCTTCGGACCGGACGCAGACTACGCGGCGGACCGGGCGCGGCGTCCCCGCGACACGCGCTCGCGGCGCGCCGGAGCGCGCGGGGGAGGGGGTGTGGTTGTCGGCGGCGGTACCACTTCGCTATATTCGCCTGCGCAGCTGGTTCGCCGGAGGCGGTATCGAGGAGCCCCTGATCCGTCCGAAGGCGTCGAAGCCCGGTGGTGCGTTCGCGTGCCGCCCGGGTGAGAGGGAACCCGGTGGAAATCCGGGACTGTCCCGCAGCGGTGAGTGGGAACGACAGCCGTCATTCCGCACTGGGCGCGATGCCTGGGAAGCGATGGCCGATAGGACCAGCCCCGGCACGAGCGCCGGGGCCGACCCGGGTCACGGGTCGATGCCCACGAGTCCGAAGACCTGCCGTTGCGCTGGATACGTCGTATCCGGCGGTTGTCGCCTCGTGGATCGGGTGGCACGCCGAGCGGGACCGGGCGTCGCACGACGCCGCGCAATGGGCTCCTTCAGCGTGCACTCGCAATGAGGTGGCCATCGGCATGCTGACCATGGAGCTCACCAATGACGAACTCGGACAACACTTTCGCAGCCGTGCCCGGCTGCGCCCCGACCGCCCGTGTCGCGCCGCTCGCGGCCGCTCGCGCCTCGGTCGTGCAGAGCCTGCGGATCCATTCCGGGGCACGGGTGCCCTTCTCGGTGGAATTCAATCCGCCGCGCGACGCCGCCGGAGAAGCGCGACTGTGGCGCACGGTCCGCGAGTTCGAGCGCATGCATCCGGCCTTCGTCTCGATGACCTATGGCGCGGGCGGCTCCACCAAGGACCGCACCGCCCGCATCACCGGCCAGCTCGCCCAGCAGACCACCCTGCTGCCGGTGGCGCACCTGACCGCGGTCGGGCACAGCATCGCCGAACTGCGCGCGCTGGTCGGCTCCTACGCCGACTGCGGCATTCGCAACATCCTGGTGCTGCGCGGCGATCCGCCGGGCGATCCGCTCGGCGCCTGGGAGCGTCATCCCGACGGGGTGGCGTACGCCGAGGAACTGGTGCGCATCGTGCGCGACCTCGGTGACTTCAAGGTCGGGGTGGCCTCGTTCCCGCAGGGGCATCACCGCTCACCGGACCTGGCCACCGACACCGCCCACCTGGCCGCCAAACTTCGCGCCGGCGCGGACTACTCGATCACCCAGATGTTCTTCGACGTCGAGCACTACCTGCGCCTGCGCGACCGGGTGGTCGCGCACGACCCGATCGAAGGCGCCAAGCCGATCATTCCCGAGCTGATGCCGATCACCTCCCTGCGCACCGTGCAGCGGGCGGTCGAGCTGTCCGGTCGCGAACTCCCGCCGGCGGTACTGGCGCGGCTGCGGCGGGCCGCGGGGGACGGTCCGGAAGAGAACAAGGCCGCGGTGCGCGCCGCGGGCATCGAGATCGCGACCGAGATGGCGCAGCGCCTCATCGACGAGGGCGCGCCCTGCCTGCACTTCATCACGCTCAATTTCGCGAAGGCGACGACCGAGGTGCTGACCAATCTCGGCTACCGCGTGACCGCGGCTCCGCTCAGCGCCTGAGAAACCGGCGGCGGGTCCGGAAACCCGGACCGGGCCCGGCAACCGGCTGGCTCTGAGATCTGCATTACGCTAGCCTAACCTAAATCGGATGAGGTTAGGCTACGTTTACTACGTAAGTGTGTGCTGATCAGCGATTACGTTCCGAGACCGGTCGCAGATGCTGAAAGCCTGCCGCTATTGCTCGCGTGTCACGCGGTACCCGTCGCGATTTTCGGGTTAGCCCACCCTAATAAAATAGGTTACCCTAACTCGCGAATGTGGATCTGCGAGAGGGTTTCTGATGGTGGTTGCTCGTCCCGAGACGAGTCCGGGTACCGATGTTGTCGAACCAGCTGTTTACGAGCTGACCGCCCGGCCCATCGATATCGAACGTGACACCGAGACCGCGCACCGGTGGCTCATCCACCCGAAGTCGGCGTACTGGGGGATGCTCGAGAGCACGCCGGCCGACGTCGAGGATCTGATCCGCGTCGCCGAGTCCGACCCGGATCCGCGATTCGGCATGTGGATCGGCGCGTTCGAGGACGATCCGCAGTTCCTCTTCGAGCTCTACAACCCGCAGACCAGCGATCTGGCCAAGCCGGACACCGGCTACGAGCACGCGGCCGGTGACATCGGCATGCACCTGCTGGTCTCCAGCAGTGAGCGCCGGCTGCCGGGCTTCACCGGCAACGTCATGCTGCACATCATGCGCACCGCCTTCTTCGAGTGCGGCGCCGAGCGAGTCGTGGTCGAGCCCGATCACCGGAATCTGCACGTGCAGAAGCTCAATGCCGCGGTCGGCTTCCGGGTCGTCGGCGATTTCCCGGTCGCCGACAAGATCGCCCGCCTGAGCTACTGCACCCGCGCCGACTTCATTCGGCTCACGGACAACGGCCGGTCCCTGGCGACCGACCTCCAGCTCGCGAACTCCTGAGAAGGTAGTGCTTTGACCAGCCCCGAAGCTTCCGCGCACCTATCCGCGTTCTGGCAGACCTACGAGACCAGAATCGCGACCAAGATCCTGGCCGAGTTCTGCCACGAACGGTTCGTGCATCCGGTCGAGTTGACCCCCGGCGTCTACGTGCTGCACTCCGACGACGGCCTGACCGAATACGGTTTCCGCGCCGAGGTGCTGTCGCTGGACAGCTGGTGCATCGACGAGTCGTCGCTGCGCCGCACCCGCGACGGCGAGTCCGCGCGCATCGACGCCACCCAGCTCATCATCGATCTCAGCGGCTCCCTGGGCATTCCGCGCGACGCGCTGCCGGAATACCTCGAGGAGTTCACCAACACCCTGATCATGAGCGCGAATCGCCCCGACGAGCGGCGCATCGCGGCGGCGGAGCTGGCGGTCGCGGACTTCCAGACCATCGAGCGCACCATGACCGAGGGGCACCCGTGCATCGTGGCCAACGCCGGTCGCCTCGGTTTCAGCGCGCACGACGTGGAGAACTATGCGCCCGAATGGGGTTCGCGGTTCGCGCTGACCTGGGTCGCGGTCCGGCGCGAGCACTGTGAGTTCGCCGCGGTCGAGGGCGTGGACTACGACTCGGTCGTCGCCGCCGAACTGGGCGCGGACACCCTGGCCCGCTTCGGCGCGGTACTCACCGGGCGCGGCCTGGATCCGGCGAGCTACTACTACATGCCGGTGCACCCGTGGCAGTGGATCGAGAAGATCGCCCGCGTCTACGCCGTCGACATCGCCGAGCAGAAGATCGTGGAACTGGGCACCGGGCCGGACCTGTACCAGCCGCAGCAGTCCATCCGCACCCTGTTCAACACCACCCGGCCGGCCCGGCACTACGTGAAAATGGCGCTCTCCATTGTCAATATGGGGTTCACCCGCGGCATGTCCGCGGACTACATGCGCAACACCCCGCTGATCAACGACTGGATCCGCGGTCTGGTCAGCGGCGACGAATACCTGAAGTCGCTCGACTTCGACATGCTCTACGAGGTCGCGGCGATCGGCTACCGCAGCCCCAGCTTCACCGCCATCACCCAGCCCGGCTCGGAATACCGCAAGCTGCTGGCCGCGCTGTGGCGTGAGAGCCCGGTCCCGCTGGTGCGCGAGGGCGAACAGCTCACCACCATGGCCGCGCTGCTGCACGTGGACCACCACGGCGATCCGTTCGTGACGGCCGTCGTGCGCGAGTCGGGCCTCGAGGCCCGCGAGTGGCTGCACCGCTACCTGCGGTCCTACCTGCACCCGATCGTGTACCTGCTCTACAAGTACGAGCTCAAGTTCTCGCCCCACGGGGAGAACCTGATCCTGGTGCTGGACAAGGGCGTTCCGGTGCGCGCCATGCTCAAGGACCTCGGCGAGGAAGTGTCGATCTTCGGCGCGCCCGCCGATCTGCCCGAGTCCTGCCACCGCGCCCTCGCCGAGGCGACCGACGACATCCGCAACATGGGCGTGCTCTCGGACGTGTTCGACGACTTCCTGCGGCATCTCGCGGCGGTCTTCCACTCCAGCGGCCTGCTCGCCGACGAGGACTTCTGGGCCGTGGTCGCCGAGAGCGTGATCGGCTTCCAGGACCTGCACCCGGAGCTCGCCGAGCGCTTCGCCAAGTGGGACATGTTCGCGCCCACCTTCAAGGCCATTCACATGAACCGCCTGCAGCTGACCAACAACCGGCGCATGGTGAACCTCGGCGACTCGTACTCGACCCTGGTCGACGACGCGCACGAACTCGTGAATCCCATTGCCGCGCATCGGCCCGAGCCGCTGCTGCTGGAACTGCGGGACGAGGTGTCGGTCTCGTGAGCGAGTACACCCCGGACGTGGAGATCCTGCGCGACGCCCACGGCATCCCGCACATCACCGCGACCACCGCCGCGGGCGCGCTGTTCGGTCAGGGCCGGGCCTGCGGGCTCGACCGGGCCTGGCAGCTCGAGTTCCTGCGCCTGCGCGCGGAGGGCCGCACCGCCGAGGTCTTCGGCGCGGACACCGTCGGCTGGGACCGCTTCGCCCGCCGCGCCCAGCTGGAGGCCGCCGCCCGCCGCATCTACAACGCCTCCAGCCCGCGCACGCGAGAACTGGTGCGCGCCTACGTCGATGGCGTCAACAGCACCCTGGACACCGCCGAGGCGATCGAGCTCACCGGGCTCGACCACCGCCCCGCGCCGTGGCAGCCGTGGACGCCCATCGCGGTGTTCATCATCCACAACGTGCTCTTCGGCCGATTCCTCACCAAGCTCTGGCGGGTGCACGCGGTGCGCGCGCTCGGCCCGGCCGCGCTGGCGCTGTTCGACTGCGAGGGCGTGGACGACACCACCGTGAACGTGCCCGGGGTGCCGGACGAGGCGTTCCTGGCCGAGCTGCTGGAGCTGATCCCGGCCGTGGCAGCCGTCGCGCCCGCGCCCGAATCCTCCTTCGGCGACGCCATTTCCGGCAGCAATGCCTGGGGCGTGGCCGCCGCCCGCACCGAGACCGGCGCCCCGCTCATCGCGGGCGACCCGCACCGGTTCCTCGAACTGCCTGGCATCTACCAGCAGTTCCATTTGGCCGCACCGGAATTCGACGTGGTCGGCTTCTCGTTCGCCGGCGTTCCCGCGCTGCCGCATTTCAGCCACACCCGCACCGTCGCCTGGGGCATCACCAATGCCATGGGCGATTACCAGGACCTCTACGTCGAGAAGCTCACGCGGACCGCGGACGGCGTCCTGGCCGACACCGCTTCGGGCACACAGCCCGTCGCCACCCGGTTCGAGGAGATCCGGGTGCGCGGTGGCGAGCCGGTGCGCGTGGAGGTCATCACCACCGGCAACGGCGGGGTCGTCTTCGGCGGACCCGAGGAAGCCTTCGCGGTGAGCCTGCGCACCCCCATGCTCAGCGATCCGGACGTCACCTTCGACGCCGCCATCGACCTGCTGTTCGCCGCGAACGTCGGCGACGTCGAGCAGGCCCTGGCCGGCTGGTCCGAGCCGGTCAACCGCATCGTCATCGCCGACACCACCGGCAATCTCGCCCATCACGTCGTGGGTGCGATGCCGGACCGGGCCGACGAGAACTACTGGCTGCCCGTCCCGGGCTGGGACGCGCGCTATCAGTGGCGCGGCTACCGCCCCGCCTCGGTGCTCGACGAGTCCTTCGACGCCCGCGTCGAGGGTTACTCGGTCATCGCCAACCAGCGCATCGCCGACTCGAATCCCTTGCAGCCCATGACCACCGAGTGCGCGCCGGCCTCCCGGGCGGATCGCATCGACGCATTGCTGGCGGACGCCGCGAACGTCACCGCGGCGGACTGCGAGCGCATTCACGGCGACGTGCAGTTGGACGGGTCCGACGTGATCACCGAACTGCTGGGCGCGCTCACCGGGCTCGGCGCCGAGGCCGAGGCCGTGCGCACCCGCCTGGTGAACTGGGATCGCGCCATGCACGCCGACAGCACCGACGCCTACGTGTACGCCGAAGTGCGCGCGAACTTCGTGCGCGGCCTCACCGCCGCGCCCGCGCTCGCGGGTTTGGCTGCCCCGCACCCGTTCACGCCCACCTTCAACCCCTGGTTCATCGCGGGCACCCGCATCGGCGCGGCGCTGGACGCGGTCGTGGCCGGCGCGCCGGCCCTCGGGGTGGATGTCACCGCCGCGCTCACCGCCGCCGTGGAAGCGACCGCGGCCGCGCTCGCCACCCGGGAGCAGATCCCGACCTGGGGCAGCGTGCACCTGTTCGCGCCCATCCACGGTTTCGATCTGGTCGGGGCGGGCGTCAAGCATCCGGAACTGAACGCGGCCATCCGCCCGGCGATGCTGCCCCTGGGCGGCGACGCCGAGACCGTGTTCGCCAACGCCAGCGCCGTCGGCTTCTCGCACCTGTGCAGCGTCGGCTCGGCCGCCCGCTACGTCTGGAACCTGGACGATCGCGACGCGGGCCGCTGGATCGTGCCGCTGGGCGTCAGCGGCGCGCAGAGCTCGCCGCACTTCCAGGACCAGTCGCCGCTGTGGGCCCGCGGGGAGCTGATCGACATCGTCAGCGACTGGAAGATCCTGCGGGAGAACGCGACCGGGCACGAGGAGTTCGGCCGGGCGCCCGGCTCGGACGCCTTCGAACCGGTCACCCCGGTCACCGCCGCCTCGACGTTGGGAGCGCTATGAAATCGCAGACCGCCGCCCGCCTGGAGCTGCTCAAGCAGCGCCTGGCCGCCGCCGGACTGGCCGCCGAGGGCGCCGCCCCGGCCGCGAGCGCCACGCCCGTCGTGCCCGAGGGCACGCTCGGCGTCGCCGAGCGCCGCATGTGGAAGATCTACGGCTTCGACCCGGAATCGTTGTCGCACAACATCGGTCTCGTGCTGGACTTCGAGGGCGGCTACGGCCTGGAGGAGGTCATCGCCTCCTTCGAGACCATGGTCGAGCACGCGGCCGTGCTCGGCTCGCTCATCACCGTGGCCGAGGACGGCACGCCCCGCCGCGTGCGCACCGAGATTGCGGGCCGCTGGGCCGAGCCCGGTGCGGTCTGGGAGTGGGGCACCATCCCCGCTGCCGCGCAAGGGGATTCGGATATCCGGTCGGCCGCCGACACCTTCACCAAGTCGCCCTTCGACCTGACCCGCGAACCCCCGCTGCGTGCCCGCATCACCCGCGGCGCCGACGATCGGGTCACCGTGGCGCTGGTCGTGCACCACCTCGCGGTGGACGACACCTCGTGGCCGCTGCTGCTGGGCACCCTGGTCTCCGGCGCGTGGCCCGAGGCCGACGATCGCCCGGTCCGCTCGACCGCGCCGGTGACTCAGGACGATGTGGCCCGTGCCCTGGCACACGCCCAGAACACCTGGGCCGCCGAGGGTATCCGCTTCCCGCTGGACGGCACGCTGCCCGACATCAGCCCCGAGCAGAGCTGGCTCTCGCCCATGGACGAGAGCGCGGGCATCCGCTTCGAGCGGCCCGTCCCGGGCTCGGACATCGCCGCGCTCGAGGCCGTCGCCCGCGAGGTCGGCGCCACCCAGAACGCGCTGCTGATCGGCGTCTGCGCGCTCGGCGTCTACGGACTCACCGGTGAGGCCGACCACGTCCTGCTCATCCCGGCCGACAACCGCCGCCAGGGCGAAGGCCCGGCCACCGTCGGCTACACCGGCAACATCGTGCCGATGCGCTTTCGCTTCGACCCGGAATCGACCGTCCGCGAAGCCCTGCGCACCGCGGCCTCGGTCGTGTACGGCTCGATGGAATTCGCCGGGGTCGACTACGGGACCGTGCTCACCGCACTGCGCGGGGCCGGCGGCCGGTTCCCGGTCGCCGAGATCATGGCCTCGGTCCGCAATGCCCCGCTGCGCGGCATCCCGGTCCCACCGGACCGGACCGTCACCTGCGAGTCGGTGTTCCACGGGATCGGCAACTACCCGCTGACCCTGGCCTTCGAACTCGGGGCCGACGACAGCGTGCACCTGGAGATCGATCATCAGCCAGGTCCCGTCGACGACGCCCGCGCCCAGCGAGCCGCGGACATCACCACCGCACTCGTCGCGCGCATCCCCAGCGCACTGGATCTCCCACTCGCCGACCTGGTCGGCGCCGTGCGCGAACCCCAACTCGTATAACCGCCCTCGCCCGCCGGGCCCGCCACCCCCGGCATGCGCCCCCTCCCGCCGCACCGAACGTTATGAGGTCTCCCGTGTCACCTGAATTCGATTCCCCCTGGGACAGAGCGTCCAAGTTCGCCCAGCCCGGAACCGGCTGGACCGCGGTCGGCGGTGGGCTCGCGCAACTCGCCGCGGCCGTCGAAGGTCGGCACCACAACTCCCCGCTGCCCTCGGGTCAGCCCGCCGAGATGCTCGCCGCCGTCGCGGAATCCCTCGGCCCGGAGCAGATTCCGGCCGACGGCATCGGTGAGGCCGCCGCGCTGAACCACCTCGCGGACCTGATCGCCGCCTACGGCCTGGACCTCACGCACAAGCTCACCGCCGCGCACCTGCAGCCGCCGCCGCTGACCGTGGCCGTGGTCGCCGACGCGCTGGCCAGTGCCACCAATGCCTCGCTGGACACCTACGATTCGGGCCCGGCGACCCTGGGCATCGAGCAGTGGACCATCAAGGCGCTGGCCAAGCTGGCCGGTTTCACCGAGTCCGCCGGCGGCGTCTTCGGCCCGGGCGGTTCCTACTCGAACCTGCTCGCGCTGCTGGTCGCCCGCGACTACGGCGCCATGCAGAACGGTGTGGACATCCGCCAGAACGGCGTCAGCGCCCTGGCTCGTCCCGTGGTCCTGTGCTCGCGCGTCGCGCACTTCTCCATCCACCGCGCCTGCGCCGCACTGGGATTGGGTGAGGCCGCGGCCATTCCGATTCCGGTCGACGCCGATCACCGCATGATCCCCGAGGCCCTGGACGAGGTGCTCACCGAGCTGCGCGCCAGCCACACCCCGGTCGCCATCGTCGCCACCGCCGGCACCACCGACTTCGGTTCCATCGACCCGCTGCCGGAGATCGCGGACATCGCCGCCAAGCACGGCGTCTGGATGCACGTCGACGCCGCCTACGGCTTCGGCTCGCTGTTCTCCGACGAGCTGGCCCCGCTGCTGACCGGCATCGAGCGCGCCGACTCGATCACCCTGGACCTGCACAAGGTCGGCTGGCAGCCCGCCGCCGCCTCGGTGCTCCTGCTGGCCGATCAGCAGCGCTTCGCCTCGCTGAACCGCTCGGTCGCCTACCTGAACCCCGACGACGACGTGGAGGCCGGTTACGGCGGTCTGCTGGGCCAGACCCTGCAGACCACCCGCCGCCCCGACGTGCTCAAGGTCGCGGCCACCTTCCTGGCCTACGGCCGCAGCGGCATGGGCAAGATGCTGGACCAGTGCCACGAACTGGCCAAGTACGCCGAGGGCCGCATCGGCACCGAACTCCAGCTCGAGCTGGTCGCGCCGGTCACCCTGACCACGGTCGTATTCCGTTACCTGTGTGAGGATCTGGACCTGGACGCGGTCAACGGCGAGCTGCGGCGTCGCCTGATCAGCTCGGGCAAGGCCCTCATCGGCCGCACCCAGGTGCGCGTGCGGGGCGAGGGCGAGCCGCGCACCTGCGTCAAGCTGACCCTGCTGAACCCGGAGACCACCGAGCAGGACATCGACGAGCTGTTCGACGAACTGCTGCGCGTCGGTTTGGAAGTGGAGTCCGAAGGCTTGCAGAGCGTCGGCGACGAAATGGTGAAGGCCCATGAGTGAATTCGAAAAAGTAGACATCCTCGCGATCGGCGCGGGCCCGTTCAACATCGGGCTGGCGGCGATGGCGTCGACGGTCGACGACGTCGACATCCTCGTCGTCGACTCGGTGCCGGAATTCCGCTGGCACACCGGAATGATGTTCGAGGAAGCCAAGCTTCAGGTCAGCTTCCTCTCGGACGTGGTGTCGCTGGTCGATCCCACCCATCCCATGACGTTCCTGGCCTACCTGGCCGATGTGGACCGGCTGTACCCGTTCCTGGTGCGTGAGGACTTCTTCCCGACCCGCCGCGAGTACGAGGCGTACCTGCTGTGGGTGGTTCGCCGCCTGAACACCCTGCGCTTCGGCACCACCGTGAACTCGGTGGTGTGGAACGAGGAGCAGGGCCACTTCGAGGTCGCGGTGACCACGAACGGCGCGGTCTCGACCATCGTCGCCGGGCACGTGGTGGTCGGCGTCGGCACCGAGCCGACCATCCCGCCCGCGCTGGCGACCGCATCGCCCGCGCTGATCCACAGCTCGGAGTACCTGTTCAACCAGGAGGCCGCGCACAAGGCCGGTGCGGTGACCGTGATCGGCTCCGGGCAGTCCGGCGCGGAGATCGTCGTCGATCTGCTCGAGGCCAACCTGAACGGCGGCCCGGCCGTCCAGTGGTGGACGCGCACACCGTGGTTCGCGCCGCTGGACTTCACCAAGCTGTCGCTGGAGATGACCACCCCCGCGTACATGGACTACTTCCAGAGTCTGCCCGAGGAGACCCGGGACAAGGTGCGGGCCGGGCACTGGCAGTTCCACAAGGGCATCTCGACCGACACCCTGGCGCGACTGCACGATCTGCTCTACCGCCGCGAGCTCAAGGACAAGTTGCAGCCGGTTCGCCTGCGCAACGGCGTCGCGGTCGAGGGTCTGGACACCCTCGACGACGGCCGCCTGCGCATCCGCGGCCGGCACCGCGACACCGGCTCGCTGCTCGCGCACACCGCCGACATGGTCATCGCGGCCACCGGCTACAAGGCGCGCAGTCAGCACTTCCTGGCGCCGATCAACGAACTGCTGCACCGTGATTCGCAGGGCCGCCCGGTCGTGGCGAACAACCACTCGGTCGACGCCGACAACGGCCTGTCCGGAAAGCTGTTCCTGGCCAACGCCGAATCGCACGCCATCGGCGTCTCGGCGCCCAACCTGGACATCGGCGCGGTGCGCAACGCCAAGATCCTCAACAGCGTGGCCGGCCGCGAGGTCTACCGCCTGCAGCGCAACACCGCGTTCACCAGCTTCGGCGTCGGTGACGAGGAAGTGCTCGAATAGCACGCCGCACAGCCCCGCGGCGTGTGTCCCCACCTGCCGGATCCGGGTTCTCGGTGCGTAGCGTCGTGAACCCGCCCGGCAGCAAAAATCTTCAGCCCCAAGGAGTTACCTCATGTCCGACCAGATCACCGATGTGCTGAACAGCATTCTCGAAGAAGACCTCGATCTCTCGCTGGCCGACGTCACCCGCTCGTCCCTGCTGGTCGAGGACCTCGGCGTCGACTCGGTCGCCTTCGCCATCGGCGTGGTCGCCATCGAAGAGCGCCTCGGGGTCAAGCTGACCGAAAAGGAGATGTCCGAAGCGGCGTCCGTCGGCGACCTGGAAGACCTCATCCGGTCCAAGGTCGCCGCGTGAGCACCGCGGTCGTGACCGAGACCTACGACGAACTGCTCGCCCGCGTCTTCGACGAGCAGGTTGTGGCGTGGACCGAGAAGGCCGAGCAGGACAAGCGTTTTCCGCGCGAGCTGCTCGAGCACCTGGGCCGGGAAGGCGTGTTCGCCCGCAAGTGGGAGGACCGCAAGCTCACGGACCTCGGCAAGCATTTCGCCCTGGCCCAGCGCCTGGGCGCGCTGAACTCGGCGGGCATCGGCGTCGGTGTGAGCCTGCACGATTCGGCCATCGCCATCCTGCGCCGCTTCGCGCGCAACGACTTCCAGCGTGAGCTGGCGAACAAGGCGATCGACACCGAGGTGGTGCTGTGCATCGCGGCCTCGGAGGAATCCGGCGGCTCGGATCTGCAGATCGCGCGCACCATGATCGAGCCGGAGAACGGCGGCTACCGCGTCGTCGGGCACAAGAAGTTCGTCTCGCTCTCGCCGATCGCCGACTACATCGTCGTCGTGGGCCGCAGCGCCGGGGACGGCGAATCCGCCGATCACGGCAACGTGGCGCTGGTGCTCGTGCCGACCTCGCAGGTCGAGATCGCCACGCCCTACGAAAAGCTCGGCGCGGGTCCGCTGGACACCGCCGCGGTGACCATCGACACCTGGGTTCCGGAGGAGGCGCTCATCGCGCGCCCCGGCACCGGCCTGGCCATGATCAGCTGGGGCCTGGGCCACGAGCGTTTCTCGGTCGCCGGTCAGATCGCCGGGGCGTGCGAGGTCATGCTCGGGGTCACCCTGGCGCGCATGATGAACCGCACTCAGTTCGGCAAGCGCCTCTACGACCACCAGGCGCTGCGCCTGCGCGTCGCGGATCTGCAGGCGCGCGTGGACATGCTGCGCTACGCCCTGATCGGCGTCGCCACCGAGGGCAAGATCAACCTGCGCACCGCCGCCGCCCTCAAGGCCACCGCCGCGCACCTGGGGGAGGAGGTGGCCTCGGAATGCCTGCACATCTTCGGCGGCATCGGCTACCTCGACACCGGGCTGCCCATCAACCGCTGGTTCCGTGACATGAAGCTGGCGCGGGTCGGCGGCGGGACCGACGAGGTGCTGTGGGAGCTGGTCGCGGCCGCCATGAAGCCCGACCAGGAGCGTTACGACAAGATGTTCGAGAATCAGGTGGAACTGCCGTGAGTGATTCGGCCGCAAGCACTTCCGTGATCGAGCTGACCGGTCCGGACCACACCTACCTGCACCTGGACGGCAAGGGCCGCCCGATGCACTGGGCCATGGTGCTGGAGCTGGACACCGAGGGTGACCGGCTGACCGCCGCGCAGGTGCGCGCCCGGGTCGCCGAGCGCATCGGCCTGTTCGACCTGTTCCGGGTCGGTATCGCCGAAGGTCGCTGGCGCGCACCGCGAGTCGTGCTCGCGGAGAATCCGGACCTGGACCAGCACGTCGCCGGGGCCGACTACGCGACCCCCGAGGATCTGCGCCGCCGCCTGGCGAAGCTGCTGGAAACCCCGCTGGCCCGCCCGAACCCGCTGTGGCACCTCACGCTGTTCACCCCGAGCGGTGACGGTCCTCAGGTCGTCGCCCTGCGTGTGCACCATGCGCTGTCCGACGGCATCGCCGGTGCGGCCTTCGCCGCGCTGCTCGCCGACGGAACCCCCGACGAGCTCAAGGAATTCGAGCGCTTCGCCACCAGCCCGCGCTTCCGCACCCCGCCGATCGATCCCGAGGTGCTGAAGGAATCGAAGGCCGCGTTCGCCGAACAGCACGCCGGTGGGCGCAAGGGCCGCGGCTGGCCCAAGCTCACCAAGTCCGGCCGCCGCGAGGTCGCCCTGCTCAGCGTCTCCACCCGGGACCTGCGCCGCGCCGCCCGCAAGCACAACGCCTCGGTGCACGAGTTCGTGCTGGCCGCGATCGGAACCACGCTCAGCACCATCCCGCCGAGCACGGGCAAGCCGGCCGAGGTCATTCGCGTGACCCTGCCGGTGACCAACGATCCCGAGTTCCGGCACACCGGCAACGCGGTGCTGGTCTCCCCGCTGAACCTGCTCGGCAGCGAGACCGACATCGGCCGTCAGATCGAGCGCGCCCGTAGCGAATTGGCGACGATCGAGAAGCGCCGCCCGGAGCTGGCCTCGGCCATTCCCGACGGCGGCCCGCAGGCGCCGTGGCCCGTGCAGCGGCTCATCGCCAACGCGGCCATGGCCCACATGAGCCCCGATGTCCACATCGGCATCAACCCCGGCTTCTCCCGCATCCGCGAGGTGCTGGGCAAGCGCATCACCGAACTCACCGCCCTGTCGCCCCTGGCGGGCTACTCGTTCTCGGTGACCTCGCTGATCCTGGGCAAGAACACCTCGTTCGGCGTCGTCATCGACCCCGCCGCGCTGCCCCCGGGTTACGCCGAGAAGTTCGTAGAGCATTTCGAGCGCGTGCTGCGCGAAGAATCCCCGGCCGCGTGAACACGGAAGAGATGACACAGCAATGAGTAGAGTGACCGAGCTGCTGTTCGAGCAGCCCGCTTCCACCACCACCGGCCTCTGGAGCGGCAGCGATGTCGCCGAGCCGGTCCTGGCGACCTGGGAACAGGTGCGCGCCGAGGCCGCCCGCATCGCCGGTGGCCTGGCCGCCGCCGGGGTCGAGCACGGCAGCTCCATCGCCATCCTGGCCGGGGAGCCCCGCGACGTCGGGCCACTGGTGCAGGCGTCCTGGATGCGCGGTGCGGCGTACACGATGCTGCACCAGCCGACTCCCCGCACGAATCTCGAGGTCTGGCTCGAGGACACGCGCGCCGTGGTGGCGATGCTGGACGCCAAGGTCGTCGTGCTCGGTGAGCCGTTCACCGCGGCCGTCGGCGGTCTGGATCTGGGCGCGCCGATCGTCTCGATCGAGGCGCTGGCCGCGAACGAGCCGGTGGCGCACGTCGAGGTGGCCGAGGACGACATCGCGATCCTGCAGCTGACCTCCGGGACCACGGGTGTGCCCAAGGCCGTGGCGATCTCGCACGGCAACATCCACCAGAACCAGCTCGCCATGATCACCGCGGCGGGTTTCCGCCCCGATGACGTGGTGGTCAGCTGGCTGCCGCTGTACCACGACATGGGCATGATCGGCATGCTGCTGACCCCCATGCTCGCCCAGGCGACCGCAGTGATCACGACCCCCCTGGCGTTCCTCAAGAAGCCGCTGGCGTGGGCCGAGTACATCACGAAGTTCCGTGGAACCTTCACCGCCGCACCGAACTTCGCGTACTCCCTGCTGGCTCGTCGCCTCAAGCGCGCCGAGGCCGGTGCGTTCGACCTGTCGAGCATGCGGGTCGCGGTCAACGGCGCCGAGGCGATCGACGAGAGCACCCTGAACGAGTTCGTCACCGAGGCGGTGCGTTTCGGCCTGGCTCGCGAGGTGATCATGCCCGCCTACGGGATGGCCGAGACCACCCTCGCGGTGTCCTTCGCCGCCGTCGACGAGGTGTTCACCGTCGATCAGATCGACGGTGAGGGCTCCGAGCGTGATGGTGTGGTGCGCCGCGAGGGCGTCGAGAACGGCCGCGCGCTGGCCAAACTCGGCCCCCCGGTCCCCGGCATCGAGCTGCGCGTGGTCGATGATTCGGGCCAGGTCCTGGGCGCCGATCGCATCGGCACCCTGCTGGTGCGCGGCGACGCGGTCACCAAGCGGTACCTGACCCAGGAGGGTTACACCTCGGCGATCGACGAGGACGGCTGGCTCTCGACCGGCGACCTCGGCTACGTGACCCCCGACGGCCAGGTCGTCGTCACCGGCCGCAAGAAGGACGTCATCATCGTCGCGGGCCGCAACATCGCCCCCACGGTCGTCGAACGCGCCGCGGGTGGCGTGTCTGGCGTGCGGCCCGGAGGCGTTGCGGCCGTTGGCGTTCGCCTGCCGTCGATGGCTCGTGAAGGCATCGCGGTCATCGTCGAGTCCGACGCGGCCGACAACGCCGACGAGGCCGAGCGGATTCGCAAGGAGGTGGCCCGCGCGGTCTATGACGATGTGGGCATCGCCCCCGCCGTCGTCACCATCGTGACGAAGGGCTCGCTCCCGAAGACGCCGTCCGGCAAGCTCCGCCGGTCGCTGGCGACGAGTTTGATCCCGGCCTGAGTTCACGAGGTCGGTCGCGGTGGGCCGGGTCGGAAATCCGACCCGGCCCATTGGTGTATTCGGGTGGGTGATTGGTCTGAATTGCGTTGTATCGCAATGGAATTGGGCTATTCGTGCTTGCTATGAAGGAGTAGAATAGTGGTATGAATTCGGGAAGGGAAACCACGAACGCGCCGAGTGCACACGCACTCGCTGCCGCGGTGGAAGACCTGCTCGAATCGTCGATGTATTCGATGGATGATGACGCGTATATCGAGTTCATTCAGCACCTGGAAACCAGCTTCCGCAAACTCGACGCTGTGAAGCAGCGGTGCGCGCTCGAGTCTGTCGCGCGGGGGTTGCCCGCTCGGGCGGGGGTGAAGAGCCCGATTCTGTTCCTGCAGGAGACATTGCGCCTGTCCTACGCCGAGGCTGCTACCCGGGTGCGTAACGCTGATCTGCTGTCCACGGTGTCCGAGGGTTCGATGACCCGGCCGCCGGTGCTGCCACATGTGGCCGAAGCGCAGCGGGCCGGGGAGATCTCCGCCGACCACATCAAAGCTATCAACGATGCGCTGAAACAGATTCCCGACGCTGCCGGTCCCGAGGTCAAAGAGCGTGCCGAACAGCACCTCACCGCGTACGCACGCCAAGGTGACCCGAAAGGCGTGACCACGCTCGGGGTCCGGATTCTGGCCAATGTCGATCCCGATGGGCGGTTGATCGAGGACCGGGACCGGCAGCGGGTACGTGGTATCAAGATCGGGAACCAGCGGATCGATGGCATGTACCCGATCACCGGGTTGCTGACCCCGCAGTTGGGTGCGGTCATGAAACCGATGTTCGAGAAGTTCGGGCGCCCCGGCATGTGCAACCCTGATGATCCCGAAAGCCCTTGGACCACCGCAGAACTCGGGCTCGATACCGAACTCGACGACGGCGACGACACCGGTGACGTCGATGTGGACGACCCGTCGTTGACCCCGGCCGAGCGTGCCCGGGCCGCTGTTCGCGCGAAGCTCCGCGCGGCTGCCAAAAAGGACCATCGCACCGCCGAGCAGCGCAACCACGATGCCCTGATGGTGTTCTTCCGCCCGGACATGGGCCCCACGCGACTGGGATCGCATCGCGGACTTCCTGTCTCGACGATCATCACCATGAGCATCGACGACCTCGAGAAGCGTGCGGGCGTGGCGACCACCGCGACCGGTGGCACTATGTCGATCACCCAGGCCCTCCAGGTGGCCAGGAATTCGACCCCGTATCTGGTGGTGCTCGACCGCAACGGCCGACCCCTGCACCTGTCCCGCGGCCAGCGCCTCGCCAACCCGGCACAACGGCTCGCGTTGACCGCGACCGAGCGCGGGTGCACGCGCCCGGGATGCGACGCGCCAGCGAGCCGCTCCGCCGTACACCACATCAAGGAATGGGCCGATGGCGGCGAAACGGACATCGAGAACCTGACTTTCGCGTGCGACGCCTGCCACGCCCAGGTCAACTCTGGCCCGAACGGCTGGAAAACGATCGTCATGCCTGATGATTCGGAGCATCCGGGCAAGACCGGGTGGATACCCCCACCGCATATCGACCCCGCTCGCAGACCGCGCGTGAACTTCCGTCATCACCCGCGTGTGTCGAGTCCTTCAGGGGTTCCGGGTATCCCAGCGCGGCGACTCTGCTAGAGCGCTGCCCTGTAGCCGGAACCGAATCCCCAAAGACCAAACCCAAAGAGCGGCATCGGTGTTCACTCCAGTGGCCGACGTAGCCGAGACCCACACGCGCCGTGCGTCTTCCGGCGGGGTTCGGGAGGACAAGCAAGTACAACGAGGCAGTGCTGGTCACTTCGCCTGCCGTACCCGACTTCGGCTCCCCGGTTGGGAGCGCTTTCGCCCTCTCAGCGTGGCTGGATGGCCGTGGGAACCTTCTCGAGACTTACAGACACAAGATCCGTCATCGTTGAATGCTGGTACTGCCTTAGAGGGTGATTGTGGTGAGCGGTAATCCATTTGGCGGTTGGTTGTACCCCCACCGGTGGTGGATCCCGTTTATCGGCCCGGTAGGGCTGGTACCGCCGTCGAGGCTCCCAACCCGGCCACGCTGGTCCTCCGTTATCCAGGCGTCTTTCCCCAGCCAGGCACCCAACCGAAGTCGAGGCACCCAACCCGCCCCCGCTGGCACTCCGCTATCCAGTTGTCTTTCCTGCGGTAGGGCACCCAACGCGACGATCCCCTCCCACCTACAGCAAAATGGCCCCCGCAGCCCCGCTGCGAGGGCCACGTGCCCTACCTACCCCCACTCAACCCGATCACCGCCGCTGCTCCGCCGCATGCCGATACCCCCGAACCGCAAGCGGCCCGAAAGCAACGATCAACCCAACGGCCCAGAGCACTGTGATAGCAAGAGGTTTGGCAACCGCCCCACCCTCGGTCAATCCCCGAATAGCATCGATCGCCGGCGTCATCGGCTGATGCCGCACCACCGGCTGCAACCAGCCCGGATACTCGGTAACCGGCGCGAACCCGCTGTTGAAGAACAACAGCAGCAGAAACAGTCCTCCCAACTGCTGCACCGCCTGTTTGCCCGAAGCGACTGTCGCCATGGCGATCACCGGCACCGCGATACCGATGGCGAAGATCATCGGAACGAGGATCGCGCCCAGCGCGGCCAGCACGCCGTGCTCGAAACGGAAGCCCAGCGGGATGGCAACCAGGAACAGGATGATCGTCGCGGGCCCGGTGCGCAGGGCCTCTGCGAGCAGCCGCCCCGCGATGAAACCGGCGCGCGGAACCGGGAGCGTCCAGGTGCGCGCGAGCAGACCGGTATCCCGCTCCTGAATGAGGGTGATGGCGGTGGCAAGCGTGCCGAAGAGCGCGCCGACGAGCGCGACGAGTCCGGCATTGCCGTACACGCTGTCGCCGCCACCCATGGAGGTGACGGTTTTACCCAGTACCAGCTGGAACATCAGCAGCATGAAAGCCGGAAAGACCATGGATTGCACGATGATTCCGGGATCCCGGGACCACGAGCGCAGTAGTGCGCTCGCGTGCACCAGGGATTGGCGCACCAGGGACACCGAGTGCCGGGCGGGCCACGTCGATGCGGTGGGCGTGGTCGTGGTCTGGGTCATCGGCCCACCTGTGCTCGGCCCGCGGCCGTGATCGCGAGCAGGCCCGCGGAGAGGAGTCCGGCCGACCACAGCAGGGCGGCGGTCAAGTCGGGATCGGTGCCCGCGGCCAGTCCGCGCAGGGCGTCGGCGAATGCCGAGAGCGGCTGGTTGCGGACGAAGGGCTGAATCCAGTCCGGAAAGCCCGCGGCCGGAACGAGTCCGGTGGAGGCCATAACCAGGATCAGCTGCGGAATCATGAGGATACTGGCCACCGAGACCGAGTTTCGCGCCACCGTGCCGACGGCGTCGGTGAGCATGCTCAGGGCCAAACCGAAGACCACGACCAGGGCGATGAAAGCCGCGGTGTCGATCGCTGAACCGTGGAAGCGGAAGTCCAGGCTGTACCCGATTCCCACACCGCCGGCCAGGGCCAGCAGCATGCGCACGATCACCCAGGCCATTCGGCCCAGGAATGGCGTGATGCGGGGGATGGGCAGGGACATCATGCGCTCGTGCACTCCGGCGCGAGCGTCGTGCCCGGCGACTTCGGTGGCGCTGATGGCGGTGAACAGTCCGGCCTGCAACAGGATGATGGGCGTGAGGAATTGCGCGTAGTGCCCGCCGCCGAGTTCGAATTGGCGATGCAGTGGCACATAGAAGCAGACGAAGAACACCACGGGGCCGAAGACGGCGAAAATGCCGTCACCGGAACGGATTGCGGCGAGAATCTTCTGCCGGGCCAGGGTCGCGGTCGCGGTTCCCAGGCCGACCGAGGCGCGCGCGATCGTGCCCGCTCGCGTGACGGTGGCGGGTTCGGCGGTAAGAGTGGACATCAGCGCGACTCCGTGAGCTGGAGGAATACCTCGTCCAGGGAGGGCTGTCGCAATCCGATGTCGACGACATCGATGTTCGCGCCGCGCAGGCGAGTGATGACCTCGGACACCGTGGCCATGCCCTCGGGCGCGCGCACGACCAGTCGTGGATGCGCTGCCGCGCCGGATGCTGTTCCCTCGGAAGGTGATTCGACGATTTCCAAGCCCTCGAGCAGCGCGAGGGTGCGTTCGGTGTCCGAGCGCTCGATGAGCGTCACTTCGCACACGGCCGCACCGATTTGCTGCTTGAGTTGTCCCGGTGTGCCCGCCGCGACCACGGTGCCCTGATTGAGCATGACGATGTGGTCCGCGAGCCGGTCCGCTTCCTCCAGGTACTGCGTGGTCAGCAGCACCGTGATGCCCTCGGCGCGCAGTCCGGTGACGGTGTCCCACACCGAGGCTCGGCTGCGCGGGTCCAGGCCCGTGGTCGGCTCGTCGAGGAACAGGACTTCGGGTCGGGTCACCAGTGCGCTCGCGATGTCCACTCGGCGCTGCATGCCGCCCGAGAGTGCGCTCACGCGCCGATCGCGTACCGCGCCCAGATCGAATTGCTCGACCAGTTCGTCGATTCGGGTCTTCAGCGCGTGTCCGCGCAGGCCCGTGAGCTTGCCGAAGACCGCGAGGTTCTCCACCGCGGTCAGTCCACCATCGAGTGCGGCGTATTGCCCGGTGAGAGAGACGAGTTCGCGCACGCGCGCGGCATCGGCCACCACATCGTGACCGCAGATGCGGGCGATGCCGGAGGTCGGCCGCTGCAGGGTGGACAGCATGGTGACCGTGGTGGTCTTGCCGCTGCCGTTGGGGCCGAGCAGGCCCAGCACCTCGCCCGGGGCCACCTCGAACGATATTCCCCCGAGTGCCTTGACTTCTCCGTAGGCCTTGACCAGGTCGCCGACCTCGATTGCCGGCGTCGTCCCCTGAATGCCGCGCTCCGCCCCCGGTGTACCGGCGTCCGGCGAGGTCACGACGCCCGCGCCACGGTCGGCACGAACCGCGGTAGGGCGTTCGGTGAATGGATCCTCATCGGCATGTCGATTCCCTCCTCGTGAGCCCCGTTCGGGACTCGATTCTTGTTAGGCAAGGCTAGACTAACCAATCAGTGCGTGCTGTGACCCGGCTCTCCATGGGTCACCCAGGTTGGAGGCCCTCACATGCGGCGATGGGTACTCCACTTAGGATTGACTTACCTAAGTCCCTTGGTTAGCGTGATGCTTGCCCGCTCGAGCTACGCCCCGCGATCGCTCCACCGCGCGGGTGAGTGCCGCTCTCGCGTTCGTGCTCGTTTCGCGAACGCCCCTGCGGCGCATCGTTTTCGCTCGCCGTCCAGAAGGGCTGTCATGCCAAAATTCATCAAGGTCGCCATGGTGGCCATTGCCGCCGCCATCCTCGGACTCGGCTTCGCGCAGCCGGCCTCGGCTGACATCTCCATTCGCGATTCCCAGGCTTCGGACCTCTACCTGCGCGATGGCACGCCGAGCCTGCACCAGATCGAGAAGGCCTTCGCCGCGTTCTGGAACCCGAACATCGGCATCGATCCCAAGATCGAGGTGAGCTACAACGGCGCGGGCGCGCGTCCCGCGCTCGAGCGGGTCATGCAGGCGAGCACCAGCTATGACTTCTTCTCCATCCAGGGTCGCGCGATCGGACCGGTTCAGGTGTCCGGCGACAGCCTCTCGGTCACGGTCGAGGGTCTGATGGCGGGCTTCCCGGCCACCAGCACGAAGTACCACTTCCTGCGCGATGGCGGCCTCTGGAAGTTCGATTGGAAGGCCACCTGCGCGGAGATGCAGTGCTCGGGCAATCCGAGCTTCGGCTACTGAGCCACCTGATCCAGGCACGTCGGAGCGACCCCCCGAATGCGATTCTTCCGGGGGGTCGCTTCGTGTGTGGAGCCATACGGAAGTGAATTCGACTGTGCGACAGTTACTCAGGACCGCGTCATGATCGGCGTGCGCGGCATTACCAAACGTTTCGGCGATACCGTGGCGGTGGACGAGGTGTCCTTCGATGCCGAAGCGGGCGGGATCACCTACCTGCTCGGGCCG
Source organism: Nocardia sp. NPDC005978 (assembly GCF_040614455.1). Lineage (NCBI taxonomy): Bacteria > Bacillati > Actinomycetota > Actinomycetes > Mycobacteriales > Nocardiaceae > Nocardia > Nocardia sp. NPDC005978. Next base: position 2,409 of record NZ_JBEXUS010000106.1, on the reverse strand, counting down.
AACGGCGCGGGCAAGACCACCGTCATGCGAATGATCGCCGGGCTGGCGCGGCCGAGTGCGGGCGTGATCACCGTCAATGGCCGGTCACTGCGGGATTACCCGAATACCCTGCGCGAGATCGGGTTCGGACTCGGGGCGTTCGCGCGCAATCCCGATCACACCGCCACCCAGCATCTGCTGTGGCAGGCGCGGCTGGGCGGGCTGCCCAAGTCGGTCGTGGCTCCCGCGCTGGAACGCGTGGGGCTGGAAGGGGTGGCGAAGCGGACCGTCGGCGGCTTCTCCTACGGCATGCTGCAGCGGCTCGGCATCGCGTCCGCGCTGCTGGGTGATCCCAAGACGGTCGTGCTGGACGAGCCCGCCAATGGTCTGGACGTCGAGGGCATTCTGTGGCTGCGGGAGCTGGTCTCCGGACTGGCGGCCGAGGGCAAATGCCTGCTCGTGGCCTCGCACAATCTGACCGAGGTCGAAATCACCGGAACGAGGGTCGTCATCATGGGCAGGGGCACGGTGCTGTCCGATACGACCAAGGATGATCTGGTCGCCAAGGGCACCGGCCCGCGCAGGCTGGAGTCGGCATACATCGAGATCACCCGCGGCAGTGTGCAGTACACCGCGACGGGAGGTGCTCGGTAATGGTGGTCACCTATCTGGCGCAGTCTGTGCGCAGTGAAGCCGCCAAGCTCTCGCGGCGCAGTTCGCTCTGGTACGCGGTGGTTCCGCTGGCCCTGGTGATTCCGGTGGCGATCAACTTCGGCATCGCCAAGGCGACCGAGTCGAATACCTTCCGCGGTGCGGGCGGCATGCACACCAACAATGCCGCCTACTGGATCCTGATCTTCTCCACCTTCATCCTGATGTCCGGCGGCGTGACGTCGCTGTGCGCGGAGGTCAAGGACCGTACGATCGAGACGGCCTTCGCGATCCAGCCCCGCCGCTGGCTGCTCCCCGTCGCGAAACTGATTGTCTTCGGTGCCGTTTCCGCTGTCACGTCCTTCGCCGCGACGTTCATCATGCTCGGCGGCTTCCCCCGCCTGTTCCCCGAGATCTGGGGCAAGGTGGACGCCTTCTCCGGCGATGGGATCCGCCTGCTGATCTGCGTCCCCCTCTTCGCGGTGCTCGTCACCGCCCTGGGCCTCGGCGTCTCGGCCCTGCTCCCCAAGCCTGGCCTGGTGGTCATGGCGGTCCTGCTCTGGAAGTTCGGCGTGGAGGTCTTCGTGACCCTGATCCCCGGCGACCCGGGCCTGCTCCTGCAACGCCTGTCGCCCTTCAAGAACGGCGAGCTCGGCGTAGGCCAGCTCTCGACCATCGAAAGCTATTTCGGCGGCCAGAACGGCTCCCTGGCCTACTTCGCCATCCTCTGCGTGCTGATCTTCGCCTTCGGCACGGTCCGCCTCTCCCTGTCGGACACCAAGAACACCTGACCCGCTGCTCTCCCGCTCTGGCAGAATCCGGCGCGGGAGAGCGCCGCGGTGAATCGGGAGTGGTATGGGTCTTGTCGGCCGGCGGAAATACGCGCTGATCGGTGACGAGGAGGCCGACCACTGGGCGCATATCTCGGAGGTTCGGGGGCTCTTCGCGGCTCCGGATGACGAGAGCGGCTGGGCCCTGGAGCTTTTGGGTTGTGCGGTCGAGGGAAAGCTGCTGGCCGCAACCGAGCACGTGGGTCGTCGCCGCGCCTACGCCGGTCCCGCCTGGCTCGAGCTGATCGGAACTGAAGATACGGCCATCGGGTCGTACTTCGTCGGTCCCACGACGGTCACGAGTGTGCGGGCCTCCGCCGCAGGCCCCGGTCTGCTCGATATCGGTGTCACGGTGGACCGCGGCGCGGTGCGGGGCACGGAATGGGTATGGGATCTGGTTCGCGCGGGCCGGTTGAACCGTCCCGGGCTCTGGTACGGACTCGACGCCAGAGGCAAGCAAGCCTGGCTTTCGGTTGCCTTGACGCGGAGTGGATTTCAGGATCGCGACGTTTCGGATGCACCGGCGAATGAGGTGTACACGCTCGTCGGGGACGCGGTCACCGATATCGATGGCTTCTATTGCGCGCTGGGCGAGGCGATCAACGGTCCGGGCGGCTATTTCGGTTGGAATCTCGATGCCCTGGCGGACTGCCTGTGCGGCGGATTCGGTGCCACCTGGCCGTTCACGCTGCGATGGACGCGGTTCGAGGTGGCGGACGCGCATCGTGCGATGGCCGGTGATTCGGGACCGGACTGGGTTGCGGTGGTGCTCGATCTGTTCCAGGAGCAAGGAATTCGAGTAATCCGCGAGTAGCAGGTCAACCGCCCGGAGAAGCCGCAGCCAACGAGTGCGCCCGCCGAAACCAGAGGGTTTCGGCGGGCGCACACGGGTGTTGTGGGGCTCAGCCCAGGTCGGCGGTGGCCAGGCGCCCGCCGGCGGCAGCGCGCT
>NZ_JBEXUS010000105.1:0-28122 GCF_040614455.1 Nocardia sp. NPDC005978 | reverse complement strand
TGGCGGCCGCCGCGGCCCCCCCCCCCCCCCCCCCCGCGCCCGCGCCCCCCCCGCCGCCCCCCGGGCCCCCCCCGGGCCCGGCCCGAGGGACGGCCGACCCCGCCGGGCCGCCGATCATCCGCGGGGCTTCGAGTCCGCCCGGGCTCGAGCCGGTTTCGGATCCCATCGCGGCTCACACGGAGCCGCATCCCACTGAAGCGGCGACCGCGCCGGGCCGCGTAGTCCACCCGGGATCGGAGTACTCCACCCCGCAGGCACGGGATCTCACGATCCCGCACGCGACCGAGGCGACGAGCCCAAAGCGGACCGCGGACACCACCGCTTCGTTCGGAGACCGCCCACGCGTGCGTCCGGGTGCGATGGTCGGCTACGCCGCACAGCGCGCCGTCCTGCACGCCGCCGCCCGCGAAGCGGCCCGAGGTGGAGCGCGACTCGTCTGGATCGAAGGTGAAGCGGGAGCGGGCAAGTCGACCCTCGTCGGTTCGGTAGTCGGGGACCTGTCCGAGGCGGGCTGGCGGGTGGCGGTTGGCAGCTGCCCGGAGGTCGACGGCGCACCGGCCGCCTGGGCCTGGCAGCAGATCCACGACGAGTTGTCCTATGTGGCAGCCGAGTTGGAGTCGACGAGGACGACCCCCGTCACAGTTGTGCGGGCTCGCGGGGAGTCGGAGCCTGTCGGTCTGTCGTACCCGGCTCCGGAGGTCGACGGCGAGACGCCGAATGCCGTTGGTGCGGAAGAGAGTGCGCGTGGTGACGGATTCGCCTCCGGTGACAGAGAGGCGGATCTCTCTCGCGTGGGCCGGGTTGCCCATGGTGCGGGTGGTGTTTCGAACGCCGAGGCAGTCGTGGAACAGGCTGCTGTTCCGGAAAGAGGCGTCCCGGGCGTCGCATCGGATGCGGGCGTCGGTCGACCCATCTCGAGTGGTGAGCCGGAGCGCACTAGCGCGGATCGGAATACCGCAGGCGCGGTTCGAGATTCGGGATTTCGTTCGCTGGGCGGAGGAATCGACTCGGATCGCAGGGCGGCCGGGGACACGGCGTTCGGGTTGGCACGGACGGTGGCGGGGCGGTGTGCGTGGTGGGGGCGGCGGCAGCCGGTCGTGGTCGTGGTGGAGGACGTGCACCGGGCGGACGGGGCGACCTTGCAGATGTTGCGGCAGGTGGTGGCTTGGACGGCGGGGGCGCCGGTGTTGTTCGCGGTCACGGTGCGGGGGTCGGAGGTGCGGGACGAGATACGGGCCACCTCTGCGGCATTGGCGGCGGTGACCGTGGGGCGGTGTCGGCTCGGTGGGCTCGACGCCGGGTCGGTGCGGGCGGTCGCGGAGGGGGCGGGGCTGACCGGGATGGACGAGGACACCGTGCGGCTGGTGTGCGCGCGGACCGGGGGCAATCCGCTGTTCGTGGTCGAGTTGGCGAAACTCGCGGCGGCGGAGGGGGATCTGCTGGGGGTGCCGCCGGGGGTGCGGGATGTGCTGCACCGCAGGATCGCCCGGCTGCCGGACGCGGCGGCGCGGATGTTGCGGCTGCTGGCGGTGTGGGGCGAGGCCGCCGAGTTCGGCGTACTGCCGCTGCTGCTCGACGAGAACGAGGACGCGCTGGCCGATCTGGTGGACACGGTCGTGGCGGCGGGACTGCTGCGCACCGAGGGCCGTCGAATCCGCTTCGGGCACGCGCTGATTCGCGATGCCGTCTACTCCGGGATTCCGGCCTTCCGGCGCGCCCGGATGCACGGGGACGCCCTGCGGGTGGCGGCCCGGGCGGCGGCGCCCGATGTGCACGCGCTCGCCCGTCACGCGCTGGCGGGCGGCGACGCCGTGCGTCCCGACGTGGCTCTCGGCCACGTGGTGACCGCGGCCCGCCACAGCGCCGCCCGCCGGGCCTTCGTCGAGGCCACGCCGCTGTGGCAGGCGGCCCTGGAACTGCACGCCCTCGCCGGCCACCCCGAGGACGGCTCCGACCGGGCCGCCGGGACCGCCATCCTGGAGGCCCGCTGCGAGCTGGTGGGCGCACTGGCACACGGCGGCAACGACGCGGCCGCCCGGTCACTGCGGCACCGGGCTCTCACCCTGGCGGAAGCTCTCGCCGGAACCTCGCCCGGGACAACGGAATCGGAGCGCGACTCGCCGGACACCGGGGCCGGCGCTTCCCGGACCGATCGCCCGGACGCCTGCGCTGCGGCTCGCGCTCCGCTCGTTTGGTCCGAGGGGTTGTCCGAGCCCCGGTTGTCGGGAGACCCGCGCGGGCCGAGTGAGTTCACCGGGGATCCGTTCGTGCCGCGTGAGTCCGCGGGGCCATCCGAGCCCTCGTTGTCGCCGGTGCCGCGCGAACTCGACACTGCGCGCGGGCCGTCCGATCCCTGCCGGTCGCCGTCACCCGCCGACTGGGAGTCGGTGTCCCCGGTGCTCGGTGCGACCACGCCGCCGATCATCGCGGCGCACCTGGACCGCGTCCACGAACGGGCCGACGCCACGCACCTCGCGCCCGACCCCGCCCGCGATCCGATCGCGTGTGCGCTCGGCTCGTGGCGAGCGCCGGTGATCTGGGAAACCCGGGACAAGCGGCTGCCCGACGCCCGGATGATCGACGCGCTGCGAACCGCGCTGGCCCGCGAACTCTCGCCCGGCGACCGGGTGCGGCTGCTGACGGCGCTGGTGTTCGAGGTCGAGGGCGACGACGACCCGCTCGCCCGGGCGGCCGCGGCCGAGGCGGTGCTCACCGCGCGGGCGCTCGGCGACGACGAAACGCTGTGCGCCGCACTGAATGCCAGGGCCTTCCTCGCGCTCGGTCCGGAGCTGTGGGACGAGCGGGCAGCGCTGACCGCCGAACTGCTCGCCGTCTCGACGGCCGCCGGACTGGTGGAGTTCCAGGCGGTCGCGCACTTCCTGGGCTGCCTCATCGCCTGCGGGTCGAACGATCTCCTGCGGGCGCGCGCCGAAGTGGATCGGGGACTGGAGTGCGCGACCGGCGGCCAGTTGAACCAGATGCTGACGGTGCTCTCGCTCTTCTCGGCGGTGCTCGCCGTCCTGAACGGCGACCTGGACACCGCCGGACGCGTCTATGCCGAACGCAGCGCGGAGATGATCGCCTCGGGCACCGCGAACGGCCCCGAACTGCTGCTCGTCTCGGGAATGATGCTCGGCTGGGCGCGCGGGGACCTGTCGGCACTGGCCGAACCCCTGGCCCGCGTGTACGAGGTCGCCCCGCACGCCATGGTGTACCCCTACGTGGCGGCCCTGCTCGACGCGGGCGATACCGACCGGGCCCGGACGGTGTTCGATGCGGCGGCCCCGGTCAAGCGCGACCACTACTGGTCGGTCATGGCGAGCTTCCGCGCGCGGGCCGCCCTCGGACTGGGCGACAGCGCCGCGATCGCGGAGTGCTACCGCGACATGCTGCCGCGCGCGGGCACGATGGCGGGCTTGGACACCGGTTCGGTGGTGTACGGCCCCGTGGACGCCATGCTGGCCGAACTGGCGACGGCGCTCGGCGACGGATCCGCCGCCGCGTCGCATCGCGCGCGAGCGGCCGAGGTGGCGGCCGCCGTCGCGGCGCAGCTCGCCCGGATGCCCGCGCCCCGGCGCTGAGCCATCGCCGCGATCCGACAGTGGACATCGCCGCATCGCCGCGACCCGACGGTGGCGGCGTCGGCGCGCCGAGCCGTGTGCGTCAGCCGTGGAGTCACAGCGTGACGGCTCGGCCGCGCTGCCGCGGTCCGGCCGTGCCGAGCGGCCGACTCGCGCCCGGCGTTCGATGGTTCCGGCGGATGAGCGGCGGGACGTCCGACCCCGCGGTGATACCGATCCGCACGCGACGTGACGTGGCTCCTACTCGCCGGTAACTGAGGGCGTGGTCCCGCACAGCGGGGGCTGCCCGCGCGGTGAGGTTCCTAGCAGCAGTACGCTCGTATTGCTTGGCGCTCCGGAATGCGGACCTGGTACCAGAGGCCCCGTAGGAAACGCCGGGCATATACGTTGTTTGTTGAACAGCCGGGGTCCCCGCTCACAAGCGTGCTCACCTGGCCGTGCAATGGGAGCACCACCTTCCTAGGAGGACACGAAGTCCATGTCCAAGATCAAGGTTGAAGGGACTGTCGTCGAGCTCGATGGCGACGAGATGACCCGGATCATCTGGCAGTTCATCAAGGACAAGCTGATCATCCCGTATCTCGATGTGAACCTCGAGTACTACGACCTCGGCATCGAGTACCGCGACAAGACCGATGATCAGGTCACCGTCGACGCGGCCAACGCCATCAAGAAGCACGGCGTGGGCGTGAAGTGCGCGACCATCACCCCGGATGAGGCCCGCGTCGAGGAGTTCGACCTCAAGAAGATGTGGCGGTCGCCGAACGGCACCATCCGCAACATTCTGGGCGGCACCATCTTCCGTGCGCCGATCATCATCTCCAACGTGCCGCGCCTGGTTCCGGGCTGGACCAAGCCGATCATCATCGGCCGCCACGCCTTCGGCGATCAGTACCGCGCCACCGATTTCAAGGTGCACCAGGCGGGCACCGTCACCCTGACCTTCACGCCCGAGGACGGCTCCGAGCCGATCCAGCACGAGGTCGTGCGCATGCCCGAAGACGGCGGCGTGATCATGGGTATGTACAACTTCCAGGAGTCCATCCGGGACTTCGCGCGGGCCTCGCTGAACTACGGCCTGCAGCAGAACTACCCGGTGTACCTCTCCACGAAGAACACCATCCTCAAGGCCTATGACGGCATGTTCAAGGACACCTTCGAAGAGGTGTACCAGAACGAGTTCAAGGACGAGTTCGACGCTCAGGGCCTGACCTACGAGCACCGGCTCATCGACGACATGGTCGCCTCCGCGCTCAAGTGGGAGGGCGGCTACGTCTGGGCCTGCAAGAACTACGACGGCGACGTGCAGTCCGACACCGTGGCGCAGGGCTTCGGCTCGCTGGGCCTGATGACCTCGGTGCTGCTGACCCCGGACGGCCGCACCTGTGAGGCCGAGGCCGCGCACGGCACGGTCACCCGGCACTACCGTCAGCACCAGCAGGGCAAGCCCACCTCCACCAACCCGATCGCCTCGATCTTCGCGTGGACCCGTGGCCTGGCGCATCGCGGCAAGCTGGACAACACCCCCGAGGTCATCGGCTTCGCCCAGACCCTCGAGGATGTCGTCATCAAGTCCGTCGAGGACGGGCAGATGACCAAGGATCTCGCGCTGCTCGTCGGCGGCGACCAGGGCTACCTGACCACCGAGGAGTTCCTCGGCGTGCTGGACGCCAACCTGGCCCGCACCCTGCGCTGATCGAACTCCGCGGGATTCTCGGGGGTTCCCCCGAAGGCCAAGGAGCGCAGCACCTTTCGGGATACACCCCGAAAGTGAAGGACGTCATCGATGTCCGAGTAGAAAGTCGCGCCGGCGTGAACAGCGGCGCAGCGGCGAAACGATGGCGGCCGGGACCGATCGTCCCGGCCGGAACCATCGCGCCGAGCATCCGGGCACCTGCCTCCGCGAGTACGCGGAACAGCGGGTGCCCGAACTGTTTTCGGCGTCCGTACCGCCGTGCTGCCCGCGATTCCGTTGCGGGTGATAAGAACTGGGCATGGGTAAGGTTCGTGCGCTGCCGTCGCGGCATCGGCTGTGGATTCGGCTGGGGTGGGTGCTCGCGGTGGCATCGCTGGGGATGTCTGTGCTGTGCTTCGTCCTGGCGTCGAGGGCGGACGGCCCGAGATGCGGGCCCGACGAACCCCGCGGGGATTGCCTGGCGAGTACGGACGCGGCCCAGTTGCCGCTACTGCTCGGCGGCGGCTTCGTCCTGGTCACCGTGCTCGCGCTCGCCGCGGTGCTGGGCCTGCGCAAGACGCTCGTCGCCGCGGCCGCCGCACAGGGCAAACGATAATGGCGAGATTTATCTGTTACCGACGGTAGCGCACACTATGGCCCATGTGTCAGGCTGAAGCGGTATTGCCGGAGCGCTGGAGGTGCAGGTCAATGGGGACCGACGTAGCCATTCGTATTTCGGAATTTCGCCGGGGGAAGCTCGTTTTCCCGGTCATCGACTCGGGGCCGGTGGACGGGGAACCCGTCCTGCTGCTGCACGGGTGGCCGCAGGACTCGCGGAGCTGGGACGCGGTCGCGCCGCTGCTGCACGCGGCGGGGTACCGGACGTTCGCGCCGGACCTGCGCGGGTCGGTGGCCAGTGCGGCGCCGCGGTGGCGGTGGCAGTACCGGCTCGAGGAACTCGCCGGGGACGTCGCGGCCATGATCGAGCAGATCGGGCGGCCGGTGCATCTGGTCGGGCACGACTGGGGTGCGGCGCTGGCGTGGGCCGTCGCCGGATCGGTGCAGGCCGGGCTGAAATCCATGGCGGCGTTGTCGATTCCACATCCGGGAGCGTTCGCGCGCGCGGTGCTCACCAGTCGCCAGGTGGTCGCGTCCTGGTACATGTACGCCTTCCAGGTGCCGCTGCTGCCCGAATTGACCCTGCGGACAGGCGTTTTCCGCCGGATCCTCGGCGAACTCGGGCAGACCGAGGAACACATCCGGCGCGATTCGGACCGCGTGCGCGACCGCGCGATCGCCCGCGGCGGCCTGCACTGGTACCGCGCGATGCTGCTGTCCTCCCCGCGCGTGCTGACCGCCCGGGTCGCGGTCCCGACCCTGCAGATCTGGAGCAGCGGCGACACCGCGGTGCTGGAGAGCGGGATACGACTGACCGAGCGGTTCGTGGACGGCCCGTTCCGCCTCGAGATCCTGCCCGGCGTCTCACATTGGATTCCGGAGGAAGCGCCCGGGGACACCGCACGGCTGCTCGTGGAGCATTTCGAGTCGGCCGGCGCCGCGCGCTGAGGCACTCTTCGGTGCCCGCCGTGGTGCCGGGCCGTGCCCGTCGTGCCGCGGCCGGTGACTAGCGTCCCGAGACTCCCGGTGCTGTCGTCCGGGCCACGCGGTACCCGATCGCGTCGCGCCGGCCGGGCGTTCATGTGCCTGATCGCCACGGGTGAGTGGGCTCACGCCGAAAGCGGGATGGGGGAGATGCGCCGGGGTGTTGCGCACGTTCATGGCTAACTCTGTGCCCGGCGGGGATGTGGCGGTCGAGACGGCGGTGGCCGCTGCGCCCGAGACGGCGGTGGCCGCCGAACCGGAGAGCGAGCGGCGGTGGCCGATCGCCGCGATGCTCGCGCTCGCGCTGGGCGGTTTCGGGATCGGGACGACCGAGTTCGTCACGATGGGTTTGCTGCCCGATATCGCGGGAGCCATGGACGTCTCCGAACCGGTTGCGGGGCATGTGGTTTCCGCGTACGCGCTGGGCGTGGTCGTCGGTGCGCCGGTGATCGCCGCCATGGCCGCGCGGGTCGATCGCAAGAAGCTGCTGATCTGGCTCATGGTGGCGTTCACCCTGGGAAACGTGGCCACCGTCCTCGCGCCGAGCTTCGCGACGCTGACCGCGGCGCGCTTCGTGTCCGGCCTGCCGCACGGCGCGTATTTCGGCGTCGCGTCACTGGCCGCGGCCTCGCTCGCGCCGGTGGGCCAAAGGGCCAAGGCGGTTGCGGCGGTTATGCTGGGTTTGAGCGCCGCCAATGTTGTCGGCGTTCCCAGCGCCACTTGGCTCGGTCAGCATCTGGGCTGGCGGGACGCCTTCGTGGTCGTCGCCTTCATCGGTCTGGCCACTGTCGCCGCCATTTCTCGTTACGTGCCGCATCTGCACGGGATTCGCCTTACCGACCCGCGGACCGAGCTGGGTGCGCTGCGGCGCCCGCAGGTGCTGCTGACCCTGCTGGTCGGCGCGGTCGGCTTCGGCGGCATGTTCGCGGTCTACACCTACATCACCACCACGCTCACCGATGTGGCCGGCATGCGGGTGGGCCTGGTGCCCATCGTGCTCATGCTCTTCGGCCTCGGCATGGTCGCGGGCAACATCCTGGGCGGCGTGCTCGCCGATCGCGGCGTGGACCGCGCGATTCTCGGCGGGCTGATCTGCATGGTCGTCATCCTGGCCGCCTTCATCGCGGCCGCGCACAATCCGTTCACGGCCGCGGCCGGGGCGTTCTTCGTGGGCGCGTCCGGCGCGGCGCTCGCTCCCGCCCTGCAGACCCGGCTCATGGACGTCGCGCACGACGCGCAGACCCTGGCGGCCGCGCTCAATCACGCGGCCCTCAACATCGCCAACGCGGCGGGCGCGTGGCTGGGCGGTCTGGTGATCGCGGCGGGCTTCGGCTACACCGCCCCGGCACTGGTGGGTACGCTGCTGGCCGTCGCGGGTGTGCTGCTGTTCACCGTGACCCTGTGGGCCGCTCGCCGCAGCGCCTGACGAGCTCGGTCTCCGTTTACATACACTCTTGTATGTAAGTGTACGATCCAGGGATGACCACGACCGCGGCGCCGAAGCAACCTCGCCGGACCCAGGAGCAGCGCAGCAGCGAGATGCGGGTGCGGCTGCTGGACGCGACGATCGAGTGTCTGGTCGAGTTCGGGTACGCGGGCACCACCACGCCGCGGGTCGCCGAGCGCGCGGGCGTGACCCGCGGGGCCATGGTCCACCACTTCGGTTCCAAGACCGACCTGGTGGTCGCGGCCATCAGCCATCTGGCCCAGCGCCGCACCGAAGCCGCCATGCTGGAGATCGGCCGCATCAAGGACGGCGCGGATTCCATTGCCACCATGCTGGATTTCCTGTGGGAGCTGCATCAGGGTCCGCTGTTCATCGCGGCCATGGAGCTGTGGGTCGCCGGGCGCACCGATCCGGTGCTGGCCCGGGAGATGGGCAAGGTCGAGCCGTTCGTGAACAACGCGGTGCTCATGGCGCTGTCCCGGTACGTGCCGGATGAGGTGCACCGCAAGGACGCTCGCGATTTCCTCTACACCGCCATGGACGCGCTGCGCGGAATCCTGGTGTCCAGCTTCATCGAACCGGATCCGGCCCGCGCGCTGCGGCGCTGGGGCCGGGCCTGCGCGCACCTGCGCGTGATCGCGGCGGCGTCGCTGCCGGGGATCGTCATCGCCGACTGACCTCGGCCTTTTCTCCAGCGCCCGGGCGAATCGCCCGGGCGCTGCTCATTTGCTCATGCATATCGGAATGTATGTATTCGCATTCCGGCGCTGACGCGCGCCCATGACCCGGCTCCGAACCTGCTCGGAACCGCACCCTTGTGTGCTTACATACATCTCTGTATGTTTGTTTCTGTTCGGAGCACGCAGGCGTGATGGGAGGAGTTCGATGGCGAACAAGGTGTACGTGGTCGGCGTCGGAATGACGAAGTTCGAGAAGCCGGGCCGTCGCAAGAACGAGGACGGCAGCAACTGGGACTACCCGGATATGGCTCGTGAGTCGGGCACCAAGGCGCTCGCCGACGCCGGCATCGACTACCGCGAGGTCGAACAGGCCTACGTCGGCTACGTCTACGGCGAGTCGACCTCCGGTCAGCGCGCGGTGTACGAGCTCGGCATGACCGGCATCCCGGTGGTGAACGTCAACAACAACTGCTCCACCGGTTCGACCGCGCTCTACCTCGCCGCCCAGGCGATTCGCGGCGGCCTCGCGGACTGCACCCTCGCCCTGGGCTTCGAGAAGATGCAGCCGGGTTCGCTGGGCTCGAGCTACGACGACCGCGAACAGCCGATGGCCAAGCACGTCATGGCCCTCGCGGAGATCTCGGAAGTCCTGTTCCCGGTGGCCCCGTGGATGTTCGGCGCGGCCGGCCGCGAGCACATGGAGAAGTACGGCACCACGCTCGAGCACTTCGCCAAGATCGGCCACAAGAACCACCGGCATTCGGTGAACAACCCGTACGCCCAGTTCCAGGACGAGTACTCGCTGGACGACATCCTGAACGCGCGGATGATCTACAGCCCGCTCACCAAGCTGCAGTGCTCGCCGACCTCCGACGGTTCCGGCGCGGCCATTCTGGCCAGCGAGGACTTCGTGGACCGGCACGGTCTGGCCGCGCAGGCGGTGGAGATCGTCGGCCAGACCATGACCACCGACTACGCCTCCACCTTCGACGGCACCGCCAAGAACCTCATCGGCTACGACATGAACGTCCAGGCGGCCGAGAAGGTCTACGCCGAGGCGGGTTTGGGCCCGGAGGACTTCCAGGTCATCGAGCTGCACGACTGCTTCTCCGCCAATGAGCTGCTGCTGTACGAGGCGCTGGGCCTGTGCGGCGAGGGCGAGGCCGGAAAGCTCATCGACGCCGGGGCCACCACCTACGGCGGCAAGTGGGTCGTCAACCCCTCGGGCGGCCTGATCTCCAAGGGACATCCGCTGGGCGCGACGGGTTTGGCGCAGTGCAGCGAACTCACCTGGCAGCTGCGCGGCACCGCCGACAAGCGGCAGGTGGACAACGTCACCGCCGCCCTGCAGCACAACATCGGGCTCGGCGGCGCGGCCGTCATCACCGCCTACCAGCGCGCGGACCGCTGAGTTCAGCGCGAAACACCGACCGACACAGATCTACTCGACGAGGAGCAGTTTTCACATGGGACACATCGAAGCCAGCCGCGACCTGACCGCCAGCCCCGCCGCCCTCTGGGCCGTGGTCTCGGACCCGCAGACCTGGGACAAGTGGTTCAGCATCCACGAGCGCTGGATGGAGGACGCGCCGGCCGTGCTGTCCGAGGGCGCGGTGCTCACCGCCAAGGTCGTCATGCTCGGCATGGCCAACAAGATGGTCTGGAAGGTCGAGAACGTCGACGCCCCGAATCGCCTGGTGCTCAGCGGAACCGGCATGGCCGGGGTGAAGGTGCAATTCACGTTCGACATCACCCCCGCGGGCGACGGCAGCAACTTCGCGGTCGCCGGCGATTTCGAGGGCGCGCTCATCAAGGGCGCGCTGGGCAAGGCGGTGGAGAAGGACGGGCTGAACCAGCTCGACAAGACCCTCACCGCCCTCGACTCGCTGGCCGCGGCGGCCTGAGATGTCGGGCACCCCTATCGAATTCGATGCCTCGGGCCTGAACACCTGGTCCGACGAAGAGCGTTTCGAGGTTACGGCGGAACGGCTGGCCGACTACGCCGCCGCCACCAATGATCCGATCGAGGCGCATCGCAAGGGCGAGATCGCCTCGCCCGTGTTCGCCATCGTGCCGGTGTTCGACGCCATGATGGTGCCGGTTCTCGACGTCGTGCCGATGGACATCTTCGGCCGGGTTGTCCACGGCGAGCAGGACTTTCACTTCCACTGCCCGATCCGGCCCGGGGAGACGCTGGTCGCGCGCGCCAAGGCCATCGGCTTCGAGGGCAAGGACAACGGCTCGACCATCACGATCCTCATCGAAACCCGCGCCGAGGACGGGGAACTGGTCAACGAGCAGTACCTGACCGCGTTCTTCCGCGGCGTCAACGCCGGTCCGCGGGTCGGCGACGGCGCGCCCACGCACCGTTTCGACGCCGCGCTGGCCGAGCAGCCGCCGGTGGCGGAAGCGGCCGCGCACGTGGATCTCGACCAGACGTACCGGTATTCGCCGGCGTCCGGTGATCCGGTGCCGCTGCACCTGGACGACGAGGTGGCCAAGGAGGCCGGGTTGCCCGGCATCATCGCGCACGGGCTGTGCACGATGGCCATGTCGTCCTGGGGCGTGCTCAACGAGGTCGCGGGTTCGGATGTGGCGCGCCTGAAGCGATTCGCCGTCCGGTTCTCGAAGATGGTGTTCCCCGGCGACGATCTGCGGACCCAGCTCTGGAAGCTCGACTCCGCCGACGGGGTCACCACCTATGCCTTCCGCACGCTGCGCGGGGACGACGTCGTGTTGAGCGACGGCCGCGCCGAGATCGCGGATTGACACCTTCGAACGGCGTCGGCGGGGTGACGCCGTTCGCGAAAAAACTTGCTGGACAGGAGAATTTCATGGGATTGCTCGAAGGACGGGTAGCCGTCATCACCGGTGCGGGCCGCGGTATCGGCCGTGAGCACGCGCTGCTGTTCGCACGCGAGGGCGCCTCGATCGTGGTGAACGATCTGGGCGGCAGCAACTCCGGCGAGGGTGTCGACGTCGGGCCCGCGCAGGAGGTCGCGAACGAGATCGTGGCCGCAGGGGGGCGCGCGATCGCGAACACCGACAACATCGCCGATTGGGCGGGCGCGAAAAACCTCATCGATCAAGCGGTTTCGGAGTTCGGCCGGCTCGACGCGGTGGTGAACAACGCCGGCATCCTGCGCGACGCGTTCATCGCGGGCATGGACGAGGCGCAGTGGGACGCGGTCGTCGCGGTGCACCTCAAGGGGCACGCCGCGGTGCTGCGCCACGCCGCCGGGTACTGGAAGGACCAGTCCAAGGCGGGTAACCAGCCCAACGCCGCGGTCATCAACACCGCCTCCGCCTCGGGTGTGACCGTGCCGAATGCCGGACAGGGCAACTACGGTGCGGCCAAGGCAGCCATCGCCGCGCTCACCCTGGTCGCCGCCGACGAACTCGCCCGCTACGGCGTGCGCGTCAACGCCATCGCGCCCATCGCGCGCACCCGCCTGACCCTGGCGACCCCGGGCATGGGCGAGATGATGGCCGCCGAGGCCGCGGACCTGGAGGAGGGCGCCTTCGACGCTTTCAGCCCGGCCAACATCTCACCGCTGGTCGCCTACCTGGCCACCGAGAAGTGCCCGATCACCGGCAAGGTGTTCGCGGTGCAGGGTGGGGCCATCTCCGAGCTCGCGGGCTGGCACGACGTGAAGACCATCGAGACCGACGGTCCGTGGCTGATCGACGACATCGCCGCCCGACTGCCCTGATTCGCACCGATCCGATCGCACCCCCGACAGCGAAACCGTCTGGAGAACAACGATGTTCGAATGGTCCGAAACCGACGAGATGATCCGCGACGCGGTACGCGGCTTCATCGACAAGGAGATCCGCCCGCAGCTGGCGGGCCTCGACAGCGGTGAGATCTCGCCGTATCCGATTATTCGAAAGTTGTTCGGCGACTTCGGTATCGATGCGCTGGGCGGCGACGCGATCGAGAAGCTGCTGGCCCGCCAGCGCAAGCGGGAAGCGGCCCTGGCCGCGGGCGAGCCGCTGCCCGAACGCAAGGACGGCAAATCCGGTGGCGACGGCGGCCCGTTCGCCGGTCAGGAATCGATGATGGCGGTGCTCATCAGCGAACTCTCCGGGGTGTGCATGGGTCTGGTGACCGCGATGGGCGTGAGCATCGGGCTCGGGGCGACCACCATCCTCTCGCGCGGCACGCTCGCCCAGAAGGAGCGCTGGCTCGCCGACATCGTGACCATGAAAAAGGTTGCGGCGTGGGCGATCACCGAACCGGACTCCGGCTCGGACGCCTTCGGCGGGATGAAGACCTATGTGCGCCGCGACGGTGAGGACTACATCCTCAACGGGCAGAAGACCTTCATCACCAACGGGCCGTTCGCGGATGTGGTCATCGTCTACGCCAAGCTCGACGAGGGTGACGGCACGGACAAGCGCGATCGCAAGGTGCTGACCTTCGTGCTCGACAAGGGCATGGAGGGCTTCACCCAGGGCAAGCCGTTCCAGAAGATGGGCCTGCACGCCTCGCCCACCGGCGAGCTGTTCTTCGACAACGTGCGCCTGTCCAAGGACCGGCTGCTCGGGGAGACCGAGGAACACAAGGGCGGGGACGGCCGCGAGAGCGCGCGGTCGAGTTTCACCGCCGAGCGCATCGGCGTCGCGTTCATGGCGCTGGGCATCGTGAACGAATGTCACCGGCTCTCGGTGGAATACGCCAGGACCCGCACGCTGTGGGGGCAGGAGATCGGGCGTTTCCAGCTGGTGCAGTTGAAGCTGGCCAAGATGGAGGTCGCGCGCATCAACGTCGAGAACATGGTCTTCAACATTCTCGAACGCGGCCGCGCGGGTAAGCCGCCGTCACTGGCCGAGGCGTCGGCCATGAAGCTGTACAGCTCGGAGATCGCCACCGAGGTCGCCATGGAGGCGGTGCAGCTGTTCGGCGGCAACGGCTACATGGCGGAGTACCACGTCGAACAGCTGGCCCGCGATGCCAAGTCGCTCATGATCTACGCGGGCAGCAACGAGATCCAGGTGACGCACGTCGCCAAGGGGCTGCTCGGGAAGTGAGCCGATACCGGGTCGCGCGAGGTGCTCGCCGGCGCGACCCGGTTGCCGGAATGACAGCACAGCAATGGATTTCGTGAAGAGAGGGTGACAATGACGTCACCGTGGGCCGCCCTCGGCGGCGAGATCACCGAACGATCGCAGTGGTACGGGGAGTTCCGGACGCGAGTGCTGGAGGTGCCGGGCGAAGGTCCGCGCTTCGTGCTGCTGCACGGCTTCGCCGATTCCGCCGACACCTGGCGGGGCGTGCTCTCGGGATTGCACGCGCGCGGGCGGGCCGCGACGGCGGTGGACATGGCGGGATTCGGCGTGACCGAGCCCTTCGCGCCGGGACCGCTGCTGCCCCAGCTCGACTCCTTCGCCGACGCGCTGCTGGCGTCGACCGGACCCGTGGTGCTGGTGGGCAATTCACTCGGGGTGGCGATCTCGCTGCGGGCCGCGCAGCGCAATCCGGCGCTGGTGCTGGGGGTTTGCGCGCTGGACGAGCCGCTGCTCTCCGATGATTGGCTGGCCCGGTTCGCGCGCGGCCGGGTCGCGCCCGCCGCCGCGCGGGTGCTGCGCCGGACGCGGATGCCCGCTCCGCTGCTGCGCGGCGGCATCTCGGTGTTCGCGCGCATGGCGCTGTGGGGCGACCCGCGCGCGGCCGACCGGGCGCTGATCGCCCTGTGGCGCGACAAGTACGGCAGCTCGGCGCAGGTGGCCTGGCTGGCCGAGAACGCGATTCGGTTCGCGCAGGAATCGGTGGGCGGCTATTCGGGTGATTCGGTGCCGTGCCCGGTCCGCATCGTGCACGGCCGCCGGGACCGCATCATCCCGGTGCGGGCCGGTGCGGCGTTGCATCGGTTGCTGCCGGGCAGCGAGTTCATCGTGCTCCCGCGTGCGGGGCACTGCCCGCAGCTGGACGATCCGGCCGGAATCGCCGATCTGCTGGCCGATTTCGCGGATCGACGGCTCGGTGACGCGAGCCGCGACGTGGGGTGATGCGCCGGCGATGACGGGGCGGTCCGGTCTGCCCGGCGTTCGATGCCCGAGTGCCGCACCGCGTGGCGGCGCCTCGTGAGCGTCGACGGTGAGCCGGCCTCGGACGGTCGTCGGTCGGCAGGGGCGGTGGGGCGTCGCGGACGGCCGATGCGAACCGGCGGCGGACACGTGCGGTTGCCCTCCGATAGCTGGAAAGGAATCTCTGCGACTATTCGGGCATGACATCGCTGTCGGACCTGCTGCCCGAGGACGCGATCCAGCTGGATGTACCGGTGACCGACTGGCGCGCGGCGATTCGCGCTGCCGGCAGCCTGCTGACCGCCACCGGCGTGGCCGCGGACGAGTACACCGCCGAGATGATCGGCAATGTGGAGGAGAACGGGCCGTACATCGTCATCGCGCCCGGGTTCGCCTTCGCGCACGCCCGGCCCTCGCCCGCGGTGCTGCGCACGGGGATGTCGTGGGTGCGATTGCGTGAAGCGGTGGAGTTCGGCAGCCCCAACGACCCGGTGGATCTGGTGGTCGCGCTGGCCGCCACCGACGCCGAGGTGCACACCGACGCCATGGCCGCGCTCGCCCGGCTGCTGCTCGAGCCCGGGGCGGACCAGCGGCTGCGGGCGGTGGTGACGCCGCGGGAACTGCGCGCGCTGATCACCGGAGAGGACGCGGCCGGGTCCGAGAAGCTGGTTCCGGCAACGGATTCGGGGGAGCAGCGACCGTCCGGGCCGATCAAGATCCTCACCGTGTGCGGTAACGGCGTCGGCACCAGCCTGTTTCTCAAGAGCACCCTCGAGAAGGTGCTCAATCGCTGGAAGTGGTCGTCGTACGTGGATGTCGAAGCGACCGACACCATTTCGGCCAGGGGCAAGGCGGGCGAGGCGGTGGCGGTACTGACCTCCGGGGAGATCGCCAAAACCCTGGGCGACGTGGGGATTCCGGTGCAGGTGGTGGAGAACTTCACCAGCACGGCCGAAGTGGAGCGCAAACTCCGCGACCTCTTCGACGTGTAGGAAGGCGAGTGATCGCATGAACGCCCTGCTGGCCGTGGCCCAGTTCATCGTCAACGAAATCCTCAGTCAGCCCGCGTATCTCATCGGCATCATCACCGCGGTCGGCCTGATAGCGCTGCGCAAATCCGCCGGGCAGGTGGTCGGCGGCGCCATCAAGGCCACCCTGGGCTTCCTGCTCATCGGGGCCGGCGCGGGGCTGGTGGTGCTGTCGCTGAAACCGCTCGGGATCATGATCCAGGGCGCGCTCGGCGCACACGGGGTCATTCCCACCAACGAGGCGATCGTGGCCATCGCGCAGGCCGAATACGGCGCGCAGGTCACCTGGCTCATGATCCTGGGCTTCGCGATCAGCCTGGTGCTGGCCCGCTTCACCCCGCTGAGCTACGTCTTCCTCACCGGTCACCACATGCTCTTCATGGCCACCCTGCTGACCATGGTGCTGGCGGTCGCCGGGTTCTCCACCCCGGTGGTGGTGCTCACCGGCGGCATCCTGCTCGGCATCGTCATGGTGGCGCTGCCCGCGCTGGCCCAGCCCTGGACGCGGCGCGTCACCGGCGGCGACGACGTGGCCATCGGGCATTTCGGCACGGCGGGCTACGTCGCGGCCGGCGCCACCGGGCAGCTGGTCGGCAGGCGCAGTCGCAGCACCGAGGAGATGAATCTGCCCGAGGGCCTGCGCTTCCTGCGCGATTCGATGGTGGCCACCGCGCTGTCCATGGTGCTGCTCTACCTCGTGCTGGCGGTGATCTTCCTGGTGCGGGTCGGGCCGGACGAGGCGTACCGGGCGTTCCCGGACGGGGCGGCGAACATCGGGAACTACCTGATGAAGTCGGTGAGTCAGGGACTGCAGTTCGGCATCGCGGTGGCGGTCATCCTGTTCGGGGTGCGCACGATCCTGGGCGAGCTGGTGCCCGCCTTCCAGGGCATCGCGGCGCACGTGGTGCCGGGCGCGGTGCCCGCGCTGGACGCGCCCATCGTGTTCCCGTACGCGCAGAACGCGGTGCTGCTCGGCTTCATCTCCAGCTTCGTCGGCGGCCTGGTCAGCCTGGGACTGCTGACCTGGATCTTCAATCCGCTGTTCGGATTGACCCTGGTGCTGCCCGGGCTGGTGCCGCACTTCTTCACCGGCGGCGCGGCGGGCGTCTACGGCAACGCCACCGGCGGGCGGCGCGGCGCGATCGCGGGCGCGTTCGTCAACGGGGTGCTCATCACGTTCCTGCCCGCGCTGCTGCTGCAGGTGCTCGGGCCGTTCGGCGAGGAGAACACCACCTTCGGCGACGCCGACTACGGCTGGTTCGGCACGGCGATCGGGGCCGCGGCGGAACTCGGCGGCTGGGGCGCGGTGGTCGCGGCGCTGGCGATCGGCGCGGTGATCCTGCTCGCCGCGATCGCGGTGCAGGTGAAAGTGGTTGCGGCGGGATGGGATCCGGGTGCGGCGCGGGACGCCGAACTCGGGGAGTCCACGCTCCCGGCGTCGGTTGCCGAACCGGCGGCGGGAGCGCGGCGGTACGCGAAGATACCGCCGCCCCGGGGTGCTCCCGTCCCGCCGCCGCCGGAGTAGCCCGCTAGGGCTTGCGCGCGAGCGCCGCCCCGATGAGTTCCTCCCACACCGTCAATTCCTGGACGTTGGAGCCGATTCGGGTCACGTCGCTCTGCGACTCCTGATGCCACAGCGCCGCCGGGACAACGCCCGGGGCCACGAGATCGAGATCGCCGAACAGGCCCGCGATCTCCTCGTCGGTGCGCCAGCGGCCGCGGCCGAAGGTGGCCTGCAGCTTGTCCTCGGCGGCCTTGGTCTCGGGATTGCGGCCGGTGCGGAAGTGCGAGATGTAGAACGGGCTGCCGGGCTGCGCGAGATCGGCCCAGTAGCGCACCAGATCGGCGGGCTTCTCGTCATCGTTCAGGTGATGCAGGATGGCGCTGAAGATGACCCCGACCGGGCGGCTGAAATCGATGAGCCGCTCGACTTCCGCGTTGTGGTGGATGCTTTCGGGCTCCACCAGGTCGGCCTGGATGACCGCGGTGGTGTCCAGCGTGGCCAGCAGGGCCCGGCCGTGCGCGAGCACGATCGGATCGTTGTCGACATACACCACGCGCGCTTCCGGGTTCACCCGCTGCGCGACCTGGTGCACGTTGTCCGCGGTGGGCAGCCCGCTGCCCATGTCCAGGAACTGGTCGATTCCGCTGCGGGCCATCTCGTCCACCGCGCGCACCAGGGCCTGGCGGTTGGAGTAGACGATCGACACGGACCCGGGCAGGTCCTTGAAGAAGAAATCGCCGACCTCGCGGTCGACCGCGTAATTGTCCTTGCCGCCCAGCATGTAGTCGTAGACGCGCGCGACACTCGGCTGCGTCTGATCGACCTTCGGTTGAATGCTCATCTGAAAATCACCCCTGTCCGACCCGGACCTACTCTGGCTATCTGTGCCCGTTCGATCCTAGGAGCGAACGGGATCCGGTGGGGCGCTTGGGGAATTCAGACGGCGCGCAAACGGGTGCGACTCGCGTAGACGTGCTCGGCGATCAGGGTGGCAATACGATCGGGGGCCTCGAGCATGGGGACGTGGCCGACGTCGTGGATCAGGATGCGATCCGCGGATTCGGGCAGCTCCTGCAGGAAACGGCGAGCATAGGTCTGGTACGGAATGATCCGGTCGTTCTCACACATGAGCAGGCGCACAGGCGTTTTCAGATCCGACATGTCCTCGAGATCGGGCGCCCGCAGCGCGCCGGCGATCATCGGGAGCATGGCGCGGCAGTTCATGGCCGAGCTGATGGCCGCCTCGACCGCGCGGCGCGGGGCCGCGGCGCCGTTCTTGCTCAGCAGCAGGGCCACCGCCGAGCGCACCGGGGCGCTGAAGGCGATGGCGTTCGGCAGGCGTCTACCCACCTCGACCACCGGCACCAGCGACAGGAACTTCAGGCCGACCCGCACCTGCAGCGCGGACGGGGTTTGCCAGCCACCGGCCGGGGCGATAGCGGTGAGCGTGCGGGCCCGGCCGCGGCGCGCCAGTTCGAAACCGACCCAGCCGCCGAGCGAATTGCCCGCGATATGGCAGGTGCGCCAGCCCATCTCGTCCAATTGGTCTTCTACCCGGTCGGCAAGGGCGCTGACATCGAGGTACCAGCCCTCGAAATCCGGGCCGCCCCAGTGGCCGGTGAAGGCGGGAGCGAACACCTCGCAATGGCCGGCCATGCGCTCGGCGACACCCTCCCAGCAGTGCGGGGACATCATGAAGCCGTGCAACAGGAGCAGTGGATCACCGGAACCGGTGTGCAGTGCGCGCATGGGGGCGAGCGGGGTGGCGGGCTTGGCGGTGCCTGACGTCATCGTCATCACCCCTTCCTGGACCTCGATGTCCACGGAGAAGGTTGGATAGCGGCATTGTACGGTCGTAGGGTGCCCAAAATCCTCAGCACGGTAAACGTCAATGGAGTTCGCGCGGCGGCCCCCAAGGGTCTGCTCGCCTGGCTGGCTGTCACCGAGGCCGATATCGTCTGCCTACAGGAGACCCGGGCGACCGAGGAGCAAACGCGTAGCGTGCTGGCTCCCGCGCTCGATGCCGGGTGGTATCTGAGCCACGCCGAACCGGGGATCAAGGGGCGCGCGGGGGTGGGGATCCTGTCCCGCAGGCAACCCGACGCGGTGCGGATCGGGCCCGGGGTCATGGTGGACGGAAACTGGGTTCCCGGAACCGAATTCGCGAGCATCGGGCGCTACATCGAGGCCGATTTCGACGAGCTGACCGTGGCGAGCGTCTACGTGCACACCGGCGAGGCCGACACCCCGATGCAGGACGAGAAGTACCGGTTCCTCGACGAGATCGGTGCCCGGATGACCGGGATCGACCGCGATTTCGTGATCATGGGCGACTGGAACGTGGCGCACACCGAGCTCGACATCAAGAACTGGAAGGGCAACGTCAAGAACTCGGGCTTCCTCCCGCAGGAGCGGGCGTGGGTGTCCGCGATGCTCGCGGCCGGGTACGTGGACGTGGTCCGTGAGCTGCACCCGGGCGTGCCGGGCCCGTACAGCTGGCACTCCTACCGCGGTCGCGCCTACGACAACGACGCGGGCTGGCGGATCGACTACCAGCTCGCGCGCGGCGATATCGCCGGGCGCGCGAAGCAGGCCGTGGTGGAGAAGGCCGCCACCTACGCGGAGCGCTGGTCCGACCACGCGCCCGTGACGGTCCAGTACCGGTGACGATCTCGCCGCGGGTGCGCGCGTGGCTGCTGCTGGGCGGCGCGATCCTCATGGTCGTGGTCGCCGTGTTGCTCGGGCGCGGGGGACAGGACTCGCCCGCGAGCCAGGACGCGCGGCCCGCGGCGACGTCCACGGCCGCGCCGAAACCGTCGAACCCGGGCGGGGTCGCGAAGCCGAGCGTCTCCGCGCCCGCCAAGGTCGCGGGCGTCCCGGACCGGGCCTATCAGACCCTGATCGAGATCGACGCCGGCCGCTGGCCGGACTCGGCGAACTCGCCCGGAACCCGCGGCGGAGAGCAGTATTTCAATCGCAACCGCGCGCTGCCCACCGGCAATAACATCACCTACCGCGAGTGGGACGTGAATCCCAAACGCCGCGGCCAGGATCGGGGCGCCGAGCGCATCGTCACCGGCAGCGACGGCTCCGCCTGGTACACCGCCGACCACTACGACACCTTCACGAGGATGCGCTGATGGCCACCCCGATCTCGTTGTCGCAGTTCCTGTCCCGGCCCGCGGACCCGGTCCTGGGCGCGCTGCGCGTCAAGGCGCCGGACTTCAGCGGCCTGCGCTACCGCCTGCCGCGCACCTACGCCTCCCGCGAGCTCCGCGCCGGCAAGATGCGCACCGTCGCAGGCGTTTTCGACGAGTTCGCCGCGGCCCTGCAGTTCCCCTACTACTTCGGCGAGAACAAGGACGCGTTCGACGAATGCCTCCGCGACCTCGCCGAATCCTTGGGTGAGGCCGAAGGCTACGTCCTCTTGATCCGCGACGCCGCCGACCTGCTCGCCGATCAACCGGGCGAACTGGAGTGGTTCGCCTCCGCCATGACCGACTGCGCCACCTACTGGTCCGGGCTCAAAGTCCACTTTCGCGTGGTCCTGCAGGGCGAAGTCCCGGACCTGGGCGCCGCCGCCCTCGACTGGAACCACCGCGACCTGTAGGCCCGCACCCGCCGGGTCGCGGACGAACCGAACCACGCCGGCGATCCGAAAGCCCTCTCGGCGCGCAACAGCCTTCCCGGCCGAATCCGTCCGCCACCCGACGTTCGCGCCGAGCTCGCGATGCTCGGCGGAGGGTTCAGCAGGCGTGTTCTCGTGGCAGGTCGGAATCGCTTGTGCTCGAAGGGGTTCAGCTTTCGCGTAGGCGGCCGGCCAGGTCCTCGCCGAGCAGGACGAAGATGTCGGTGGTTTCGGTGATCAGCTCGTCGCGGGTCATGGGGAGGTCGCCCTGGAGCCAGGCCGTCAGGGTCTGGATCAGGCCGCCCACCAGGTAGGTCGCGCGGAATGTGATCGTCGGGTCGGGGCCGGGGGTCGTCAGGGCGTAGAAGTCGGCGCCCTCGGCGGCGACGATGTTCGCGAAGGCCCGGACGGTGTGGACCGTGCGGGTGCGGAGTTCGGGGGTGGCCGAGCTGACCAGCAGGGCCACCCGGGCTTTGCGGGGGTCGTCGGTCAGGACGTGGACGCCGGCGGTGATGGCGGCGTGGGCCTTGGCGCGGGAATCGTCGGGGGCGGTGTGCAGGGCCAGGATAAGGGTGCCCGCCAGTTCCTCGGCGATGGTGTCGAACAGGGCCGACAGGACAGCGTCTCGGCCGTCGAAATTCTCGTAGTAGTAGCGCTCATTCAGGTTCGCGCCCGCGCACAGGGCCGCGACGGTGAGTTTGTCGATCCCCTGCGTGCCGAGGATATCCAGGGCCGCGTCGAGCAGGGCGGCGCGGCGCTGGCTGCGGCGCTCGGCCGCGGAGATGCCGCCGTACGTGCGTTGCCCGGTCACGGGTCGATTCTGGCACGGACGCAGTTCTGGTGGTAGCTCTTGCCAGATTGGCGAATCCGGGGGACTCTGTTTCCAGATGTGGTGGTTCGCATCACACCTTGCTCCAGGAGGCAACGATGCCTGCACGGTCGGATTCCGGATATTTCTCCGATGACTCGATGATTCGGCGCGTGATGCGCAAACGCGCGGTGGGGCTCACCTACGGGCAGCGGGCGCTGGTGATCGGGGCCGTGCACCCGCTGCTCTACGTCGGAACCGCCGAGAACACCCAGCACCGGACCACCCCGTACACCCGGCTCGCGCTGACCGGACGGCTCTTCGAAGCCGTCTCGCTGGGCACGAAGGAGGAGGCCGACCGGGCGCGCTCGTTCACGCACAAGCGCCACGCCAAGGTCCAGGGCGGACTGCCCGAGGACGCGGGCAGCCACCATCCCGCCGGCACGCGGTACTCCGCGCACGATCCCCGGCTCATGTTCATGACCATGGCCTTCACCTTCGACTCCGCCGAGGTCATGCACGACCTGCTCGTCCGCAAACTCACCGCCACCGAACGCGAAGGGCTGTACCGGGATTACGTGCGCTGGGGCGAGCTGTTCGGGATGCCGCGCGAGGCCGCGCCCGCGAGCTACCCCGAGTTCCGCCGGGTCTTCGACGGCTACCTGGCCTCGGACGAGGTCTTCCTCACCGACGAGGCCAAGGTCGTCGGCGGATACCTGATGGGCCAGCAGGTGCCCTACCCGATGCCGGTCCCCGTGCAGCAGGCCCTGGGCGGATTCAACCTGCTCGTGCAGGGCAGCCTGCCCCCGCGCATCCGGGAGATGTACGGCCTGACCTGGGGTATCCGCGAGGAGATCGCCTGCCGCGGCCTGGCGCAGGCGGTCCGCACCGCCCACCTGTCCCCGCCGCTGGCCCCCAAACTGCTGCGCGGCACCCTGACCGGCCCCAGCTACCCGCTGTACCGCCTGGCCACCCGCCGCGAAAAGAAGCTGGTGAACTCCGGGCGGCCGAGCATGCCGGGGGTTGACCCGCAGCCGCTGCACGCGCGAGTCGGCTGAGCGGCGCCGGGCTCGAGTCTGTTGTACGCCTGACGTGGGTAACCCCCATGTCGTGGTTCGCGGCCCGCCCGGTTCCGGACCGAGTGGCGTGGGGGAGCGGAGGGCGGGAAGAACCGGGTTACGAGGGCCGCGAACAGCCGGAGCGCAGCGGAGGCAGATCAAATACCGCTGGACCGGCATGGAAAGATCGGAACCATGTCGAGTCCTGCACCCTCCGCCGAACGCAAGCAGCGGGTCCTCTCCGGGATCCAGCCGACCAGCGATTCGTTCCACTTCGGGAACTACCTTGGCGCGGTGCAGTACTGGGTCCGTCTGCAGGACGACTACGACGCCTTCTACTTCATCCCCGACCTGCACGCCATCACCGTGCCGCAGGATCCCAAGGAACTGCGCAAGCGGACCAAGGTCTCGGCCGCGCAGCTGCTGGCCCTGGGCGTCGATCCCAAGAAGTCGACGCTGTTCGTGCAGAGCCAGGTGCCCGAGCACGCCGAGCTGGCGTGGGTGCTGAACTGCCTCACCGGTTTCGGTGAGGCCAGCCGCATGACCCAGTTCAAGGACAAGTCGGTCAAGCAGGGTGCGGAGAACGCCACCGTTGGCCTGTTCACCTATCCGGTGCTCATGGCCGCGGACATCCTGCTGTATCGCCCGCAGCTGGTGCCGGTCGGCGAGGATCAGCGCCAGCACCTGGAGCTGACCCGAAATCTGGCGCAGCGCTTCAACACTCGCTACAAGAAGACCTTCGTGGTGCCCGAGCCGCACATCGTCACCGGCACCGCCAAGATCTACGACCTGCAGGATCCGACCGCCAAGATGAGCAAGTCCGCCTCCTCGGACGCGGGCCTGCTCAATCTGCTCGACGATCCCAAGGTCTCGGCCAAGAAGATCCGCTCGGCCGTCACCGACACCGAGCGCGAGATCCGGTACGACCCGGAGACCAAGGCCGGGGTCAGCAACCTGCTGGTCATCCTGAGCTCGCTCACCGAAACCCCGATCGTCACCCTGGAACAGGATTTCGCGGGCAAGGGCTACGGCGACCTCAAGGCCGCCACCGCCGACGCCCTGGTCGAGTTCGTGACCCCGTTGCAGGCCAGGGTGAACGAGTTCATGTCCGACCAGACCGAGCTGGACCGCATCCTCGCCGCCGGTGCGGACCGGGCCCGCGAGGTCGCGAGCAAGACCCTGGCCCAGGTGTACGACCGGATCGGACTGCTGGCCCGCTGATCGGCGCCGACTACCCGGACGCCCGCGGCGAAGGCCGCGGGCGTTCGTCGTTCCGGAGTGGCCGAGGCGGCGGCTCGAGTCAGCGCGCCGGGTAGCTCTGCGGCAGCGGCATGCCGCGGTCGCCGAGCACCTCGCGCAGGCGATCCGGGTAGTCGGTGATGATCCCGTCCACGCCCGTGTCCAGCAGCGAGCGCATCGCACCGGGCTCGTTGACGGTCCACGGCACGACCAGGATCCCCGCGGCGTGCGCCTCGGCGACCGAATCACGGGTCACCAGGGGCAGACTCGCCGAACCGCTGGGCGGCAGCGCGTACAGCGGAGAGAGCGCGGTCGCCCCGAAGGATTTCGCGGTGCGGGCCAGGCTGCCGCCGAATCGCGCGGTGTCGAGGCCGCCGAGCCACGGCGAGAAGGGATACACCTTCGTGGGCTCGGTGAGCGCGTAGAGCCGCAGGCCGGGATCGGCCGCGTGCACCTGGATCAGCGTGCCCCAGTCGAAGCTCTGGATCGCGGCGCGCTCCCGCATGCCCGCGCGGTCGATCTCGGCGACGGCGCGCCGGACGAACGCCTCGCGCGGCGCGGTCTCGCGGGCCGCCGGATCGTTCTTCAACTCGATGCTGAACCGCACGGTGTCCGCCCCGCGGTCGCGGGCGAGGGTGAAAACCTCGTTCAGGGTGGGCATCCGCGCGCCGGGCGCGGTGCGCTGACCCGGGTAATCCGCCTGGGCCTTCGACCCGCAATCGAGGGTGCGGACCTGGTCGAAGCTCAGGTCCTTGACGAACTTGCCGACGTAGGGAAACTGCGGATCACCGGGCGTCACGGGTGACGTGTCGGCGCATTTGCCGCCGTCGACGGCGGCATCGTGCGTGATGACCTCGCGCCCGTCCGCGGTGATCCCGATATCCAGTTCGAGGGTGGATACCCCCAGTTCCAGGGCGTGCGCGAACGCGGGCAGCGTGTTCTCCACGACCAGTCCGCGCCCGCCGCGATGCGCCTGCAGGTCGAAGTCGCTCGCCGGCGCGGCGGCCGCGCCGGGCATGGCGAGCACGGCGCTCGCGGTCAGGGCCAAGGTCAGCAGTGCGGTTTTCACGCGGGCGGTCTCCCGGTCGTAGGTGCGGGCGGACCAAGGTCATCACGCTAACCCGCAGGACCCGAACCCGCCCCGGGAACCCGGACAATCCACGCGTCAGCGGAACGCGGGCGGCGATCGCGGTGTCGGCGATGCTGCCGGGCGCGATGGGTGTCACGGACCGCCGGGTGGGTATTGCCCGAGGGCGCCCGGGGCCGGGCACGCGTCACAATCGCCGCGCCGGAGCACCTGGCGGCGACCCGGCCGGGGGGATGGAAGAGTGATCGATCTGACCTGGCGTTCGGTGGAGGTGACCGGTGTTCGACAAGACGAGGGCGCGCATCGAGCGGGAGATCCGCCGGCGGCACTGGCTCGACCATCTGGTGCGGACGGCCGGGCGCTACCAACGCCAGCGCGGCGACTACTACGCCGCGGGCATCACCTACTTCACGGTGCTCTCGCTGTTCCCGTTGCTCATGGTGGGATTCGCCGTGGCCGGTTTCGTGCTGGCGCGAGATCCCGAGCTGCTCAACGACATTCAGGCCAAGATCGTCGAGAACATTCCCGGCGCGGCCGGTGATCAGATCAATGATCTGATCACCCAGGCGGTGGACTCCCGCGCGGGCGTCGGCATCATCGGCCTGCTCGCGGGCGCGTACGCGGGCCTCGGCTGGATCGCCAACCTGCGGGCCGCGCTCACCGAACAGTGGGAACAGCCCGCCCAGGACCGCAATTGGGCGCTGACCAAGCTCTCGGACCTGCTGGCCCTGGTGGGATTGTTTCTGGCCATCGGCATTTCGCTCGGCCTGTCGGTGCTGGCCTCCAGCGGCCTCATCCGCACCCTGCTGAAGAGGTTCGAGATCTCCGAGGCGCCGGGCGTCACCGTGTTGCTCACCGTGCTGTCGCTGGTGCTCGCGGTCCTCGCGAACTGGGCCGTGTTCGTATGGATCATCGCGCGCATGCCCCGGCATCCGGTCACCCTGCGCAGCGCCGCGCGCGCGGCCCTGATCGCGGCGGTGGTGTTCGAACTGCTCAAGCAGCTGTCGTCGCTCGTGCTGCGGTCGGTGGTCAACGGCCCGGCGGGGGTGACCTTCGGCCCGATCATCGGCCTCATGGTGTTCAGCTACTTCACCGCGCGGATCATCCTGTTCGCCACCGCGTGGGCGGCCACGGCGACCGAGAACGATCTGCCCGCGGACGTGCCGCCGCCCGCGCCGGCCGTCATCGAACCCCGGATGTCGGGCCCGGGGCTCACGGCCGGCGCGGGTGCGGCGCTGTTCGGCGCGGGCGCCGTTGCGGGAGCGCTGGTTTCGGTGCTGCGCCGCCCGCGCCGCTAGTAGCGGCGCTGCTGGATCTGGCGCGCACCTGCCAGCAGGAACAGCACCAGGACGATCCCGCCGACCATGAGGGTCACGCGCAGATCGTCGTGCCGCCCACCGGCGTCGTCGACATCGGCCGCGACGGGTTTGGGCGGTGTCGCCAGTGCCGCCGTCGACGTCGCGACCTTCGGTGTGTTCGCCTCGGGCAGCTCACCCACGCTCGCCCCGGACGGCAGCGCGAAACCGTAGTCCAGCAGCTTGGCGGCCTGCTCGAACGGACGGTACGGCCGCACATCGGCTTTGAGCAGGGTGACCACAAGCCGGCGGCCGTTGCGCTGGGCCGCGGCCACGAAGGTCTGGCGGGCGTCGTCGGTGAATCCGGTCTTGCCGCCGATCGCGCCGTCGTAGTTGAACAGCAGCAGATTGTCGTTGGCGATGGGATAGCCCGGATGCTCGGTGTCGGCCGGATTCTTCGGATCCGCGCCGTAGCCCGGGAATTGGACCTCCTCGGTGTGGATGAGTTCGGCGAACAGCGGAATGGACATGGCTTCGCGGAACACCACCGACAGGTCGTAGGCCGAGATGCTCATGCCCGGCCCGTCCAGACCCGAGGGCGTGGCCGCGCGAGTGTCCTTGGCCTGCAACCGCTGTGCCAGATCGTTCATCTTGGCCACCGCCGCGTCGTCCCCGCCGAGCTGCGCGGCGATGGCGTGCGCGGCGTCGTTGCCCGAGGCCATGATGAGCGCCTGGAACAGCTGCCGGTTGGTGTACCGCCCGCCGGGCCCGATGCCGACCCGGGTGCCGTCCACGTCGGCGTCCTCCTGGGTGCCGACCACCACCTTGTTCAGGTCCAGCGTGCGCAACGCGACCGCCGCCAGCAGCACCTTGATGGTGGAGGCGGGGCGGTAGCGCCCGTGCGGGTCCTTGGCGATCAGCACCTCGCCGGTGTCCAGGTCCGACACCTGGTACGCGGTGGCCGAAATCCCTTCCGGCGCCTGCGGCGCGCCCGCGGGGCGCACCACGCCGCACGAACCCAGGTTCTTGCCGCCGATCGGCGGGGACGGAATCGGCAGCGGTGCGGGCGATGTGCGGCCGGGTCGCGGGACCTCGGACAGATCGATGGGCGGCGGGGGAGTGGTCCGGTTCGGGCAGTCGTCGGTGTCGGGCGTGGTGAACGGTGTTGTGGTGGTGGGTGGTTGGGCTCTGGCCGCCGGTAGCGGCGTGTAGGCGACGGTGAGGGTGGCCGTGGTCAGCGCCACGGCGAGCAGGGCGGTGCCGCCGGAAGCGGAGCGATGCCGACGCGGTCGGCGGCGGGCCGGACTCTGGTCATGGCGCGAATGCCTGCGGATGCTCATCGCGGACGAGCTTAGAGCCGGGCGGTTCGTACGGTGCGTGCACCTCGGCGCGTCTCGCACGGCGGCTGCGGCCGTGGGCGTTCCAGGATGTGCTGCTGGTGCCCGGCGCGGCGGGTCCTT
>NZ_JBEXUS010000104.1:0-28679 GCF_040614455.1 Nocardia sp. NPDC005978 | reverse complement strand
GTGTGTGGTGTTTTGTTTTGTTTTCTATTGATATAAGGATCGAGCGGCAGCGCCCGGATCCGCTGGACCGCGGCGACGGCCTGCGGCAGCAGCGACGGGCACAGGTACCCGAAGAGCATGATCGTCGCGCCGATGCTGGCGAACGCCGGCGCGATGTCGCTGTTGAGCGTGCGGGCGTCGATGCCCGCCCAGGCCGCCGCCACCGCGACGACCTTGCCGATGGCGTAGCCGACCGCGATGATCGATCCCACGGTCAGCAGCCGCAGGCCCCGGCGCAGCCAGGGCTGTTCGCGCACGTGCGGCAGCCACGCCCGGCACAGCACCACGATGCGCAGCAGGGCGAGGGTGTAGGCGCTGAGATAGATCGCCAGGAACACGTCGACCACGGGCTCGGTGGCGTAGTGGTGGTCGAAGTCGGTGGCGTGCGGGGTGTCGTGCACCGGCGCGGCCAGGAACAGCCCCGCCATGATCGCGACGACCACCGCGTTCGCGACTATCACGTTGCGGGCGTTCACGTTCGGGCCCTGCGGCGGGGCATCGTCCGGACCCACCAGGTAGGTGGTCCAGACGATCTGCGCCATGACCGCGGTGGTGATGGCGGAGTAGACGATGAGCGTGGCCAGATTGGGGACGCCGGTGACCCGTGCCATCCACTCGTACGCGGCGGGCATGGCGGTGACGAAACCCACCGCCGTGCAGGCGATGGCGATGGCCACGGCCCAGCGCGCGCTGCCGCGCGGCCCGCGCACCGCCAGGATGAGACGCCAGGTGAACACCACCGCGGCGAGCGTGCCGACGCTGCCGTAGACGAGAGCGAATTCCACCGGTTATCAGTCGATTCCAGGTCCGAGGGTATCGAGCAGGTGCCGGACGCCCGCCGGGGTGTTGTCGGGCAGCACCCACTCCGCACGCGGGGTCCAGCGCGTGATGTGGTGCGCCATGAGCAGATCCGCGATGTGCTCGGCCTCGTGCTCCTCGGCCGCGGAGGAGCACGAACGCCCGAGCATGCGGCGCACCACCGCGGGATCGATGTTCGGGGCGAGCAGACGCAGGGCGTCCTCGCCGGTCACGGTGACCGGTTCGTGCCCGGCGAGCAGATGCCCGAACTCGTGGCACACGATGTGATCCTGGTGCAGCTCACTGGTATTGCTCTGGTAGGCCAGGAAATCGATGTCCCTGGTCACGAGCAGGCCGCCGGACAGCCCGGCCACCGGAAAGGGTTCCGGGCGCAGGCGCAGGGGTCGCCCGCGTCGGCGGGCCAGGGCCTCGGCCAGTTCGGCGACGGTGAAGCGACCGGGCAGGCCCAGGTCGCGCAACCCGCGCCGCAGCCGGCGATGATCCATCATGGATTGCTCATCCCCCGAGCTCTCCCAGACCGCGATCCGCATGTCTCACAAGTCTTCCCCATAGTTTTCGGCCTCGATCCGCCGGAGCACATCGAGCATCGCCACGATGGTCTCGGCCCGCACGGTACCGTGCGCCAGACCATCGCGCAGCACCAGTTCCAGCGCCGCCGAGTCGGCTTTTCCCTTGAGCGCGTTGACCAGAGCCAGTTCCCGGCCGCGCGCGACGGCGAGTTCGGGATTGGTCAGCGGGTCGAGACTGTCCAGCCCGAAGTAGACGCGCAGCGCCTCCAGCGTCTCGAACGACGGATTGACCGTCTGCCCGGTACGCAGCTTCCACAGATAGTTCGCCGACAGGCCGACGCCCGTGGTGCGCGCGATATCCTCGGCCAGCGCCCGGTGCGTGATCTCCACTTCACGACAGTCCCTGGTCACGGGCGGATGCATGCCCCCGATGAGACTGTTGAGCGCGCTGGTGAACGGATGCTGTTGTGCGGCAACCATTCTAATCCTGTCTCCTGCAGTTGACAGCGGTGGTGATGGCGATCATATACTCGTCCCTACTTCGTTCCGTTCGTAGATGTCGCTGTCCCCGAAGGGGAGGACAGCGGTATCCACCAGGTTCGTACACGGAGTCGGAACGGGGCGACCAGAGTCGCTCGCCCCCTTCACGAAGTCGCTCCCGGATGCACCGGCAGGCGCAACGGCCCTCGATGCCGGAATCCCGACCGCCACCGCACCTCCCGCTCGGCCACGGTGGCGTGCAGCCCCGGCCAGTGCCCGTACAGCTCGGCGAGCACCGCACCCAGCACCGGCCGCAACAGGCCCGCCCCGACGCACGCGTGCGCGCCGTGCCCCAGTGCCACATGCGGATTCGGGGTGCGAGCCAGGTCCAGGACACCGGGATCGGCGAAGCGCTCGGGATCGTGATTGGCAGCGGCCAGGCACAGCAGCACGGTCTCACCCGCGGCGACCGTCTTGCCGCCGATCACCAGATCCGTGACGGCGAACCGGGGCCCGGCCAGCACCTGCGGCGACAGGTATCGCAGGAGCTCGTCGACCGGTGTGGCCGACTCCGCTGCCGTGCGCACCGCGGCGAGCTGATCCGGGCGGCCGGACAGGGTGAGCACCGCGCCCGCCAGCACATCCATCAGTACCTCGTACCAGACGAACAGCAGATAGAACAGCAATCCGGGCAGTTCACCGGAATCGGCTGCCGGACCGTGACTCTCGTCGCGCACCAGGCGGCCCAGCATGGTGTCCGCCGAGCCCGCCCGGCCGTGCGCGATGACGGCCTCGACGATCTCGGCCATGGTCGCGAGGGTGTCGCGGGCGCGGGGCGCGGCCTCGGGGCGCAGGGTCGCCGCGGCCCACCGCGCGAGCGCGTCGCGCTCGACGTCGGGCAGCCCCAGCAACTCCCCGAGAATGAGCGCGGGCAGCGGCAGCGCCACCTGCTCGACGAAGTCGAAATCGCCCGCGCCGTCGAGCTCGGTCAGCCGCTCCCGCATCAGTTTGCCAGCCTGCCCGGACCATTCCCCGGCCCGGCGCAATTGCCCGGTCACCCGGCCGCGCAGGCGCGCCAGCTCGTCGAGGTCGCTGCGCTGGAACACATCCAGCGGTTCGGGCACCGCGAAGCCCCGGTAGTCCGCACCGGCGCTGTAGCGCAGATTCGTCGACAGCCGTGCGTCGAGCAGGCCCTCGCGCACGTCCGAGTACCGGGTGACGAGCCAGGCGGGCGGCCCATCCGGTGTGGCCACCCGATGCGCTCCCCCACCGTCCCGCAGCGATCGCAGCACCTGCCACGGATCGCGGGCGAACTCCTCATCGAAAATGCTCAGCACCGACCCATCATCTCCCAAGCGCCACAAAGGGTCTCATTCGGACGAGTGGACGGCGCCGCCGGTGGACCCCGGCCCGGCGGCGCGATGACACCGCCGGGCGCCCGCTCACACGGCGGCGGTCGTGATCGCGGGGCCGCCCGTCCGGGCGGCGTACCGCTGCGTTTCCGACCGCAGCCGGGCGCGCACCGCGGCGAAGCCCTCCCGACGCAGGAACCCGCCGTCGCGCCACACCTCGGTCAGTTCGCTCGCCGCCTCCTGCTCCGGGGTGGCCCGCTGCTGGACGTAGAGCTCGCCCGCGTCGTCCCGCAGCACCGAAAGCCGGCCGCGCGCCGAACGTTTGGTGCCCGAGTCGGTGGCCGGATCCTTGAAGATGTCCCGGCCCGCGCCGTCCACCTCGACGTAGGTCGCCTTCATCGCCGAGGCGAAGGTGTCCCGGGTGACGTACTGGTAGGTGTACGAGCCGACGCCGAAAACGACCGCGGTGGAAGCGAATCCCATGCCTGCCAGCCGGGCGGTGATGGCATCGGCGCGATCGTAGGTGATGGAGTCGCCGTAGATGACGCCGATGTGCGGGTCCAGCACCCGGTATCCGGCCGCGTTGACGGTGCCGCCGAAGGCGTTCCAGAGCAGGCGCACCACGCCCAGCCCGGCGGGGCTGTCGTCGGCGCCGGTGCCGCACAGGATCGTCTCGGGATCACCGGAGTCGGGGCGCACGACCAGGGTGCCGTCCCGGCCCAGGATGCGCTCGCGCAGGCCGGGCAGGGTGTGGGTGAGCACCCGCCACAGGTCGAAGGTGTCGCTCACCACCGACACGATCCCGCTGGGATACAGCTCGAGCAGCCGGGCGTAGGTCTCGTCCTCCGATTCCCGGGTGCCCGCGCACATGACCGAATGTTCGGTCGCGGCAACCGAAGCCAGCAGGGTCTCGCCGGAGTCGTCCGGATAGAAGTAGCGGATCCAGTCCTCCGAGGCCAGCGAGTCCGACCCGGTGAACGAGAGCAGGTGACCCGCGCCCGAGGCCGCGGCGGCCTCGATTCCCGGCATGCCGCGGAAGGAGAAGTCGTGACCCTGGAAGTCCACGGCCTCGATCGGCGCGCCGGTGGCGCGGGCCCGCTCGGTCAGCAGGGTCCGCAGTCGCCAGGCGGTGGTGGCCGAGGTGGACGGCTGCCAGATCGCCGCCGAGAGCGCGGTTTCGATGTAGTTGGTCAGCCAGAAGAACTCCGGGTGGGTGTTCTCCACGGTCAGGACCGGCACCTTCACCGGGGCGAGGGTGCCCTCGGGCAGCGACCGGATCGACAGCGGCAGGTAACCCAGCGCGTGCAGTGCGCGAATGTGGGCGCTGCCGATGACGTTCGGGCCCAGGATCGCGGTCACGCGGCGCTCGTACTCGGCGCAGACCCGGTCGGCGTCGGCGGCGAAGAAGCGGCCGAAGGCGTCCTCGAGCACATCGGAGATGAACGCCTGCAGGCCGAAGTGCACGACGTGCTCCACCCCCGGAATCCGCGAACCGCGATGCGTCAGATTGGAATACACGCGCGTGGTTCCGGCGGGGTACTGCCGCCGGTGATCCAGCTTGTAGGCGTCGGTCAGGAACAGCGGGTCGACGGTGTTGCGGAACATCACAGGATTCCTTGCGTGAGAGCGTGTTCGACGATGGGAACGATGCGCAGCCGGTCCGGCTCGAGCAGGCCGGCGCGGGCTCCGGGGTGGGAGTCGGTGGTGTGCACCCGGGCGTAGGGCGCGAGGTTGGCGCTCAGCCGCGCACCGCCGGAGAAGACCCCGTGGGTGACCCACAGGTCCACCCGCTCGGCCGCCGCGAACTCGCCCGCGGCCGCCAGTCCGGCGAAGGTGCCGCCGCCGTCGCAGACGTCGTCGACGACCAGGGCCCGGCGCCCGGCGACGGCGCCGGGATCCAGTTCGAAGCCGCCGAGCCGTCCGCTGGCGGGGTCGCGGTGCTTGCGGCCGTAGCGCACCTCGATTCCGCCGAGCGCGGCGGCGACCTGC
Source organism: Nocardia sp. NPDC005978 (assembly GCF_040614455.1). NCBI lineage: Bacteria > Bacillati > Actinomycetota > Actinomycetes > Mycobacteriales > Nocardiaceae > Nocardia > Nocardia sp. NPDC005978. The sequence continues at coordinate 23,491 of NZ_JBEXUS010000104.1, read as the reverse complement.
TCGGCCCGGTCCCGCGCCCCGGCGTCGGGGGCGATCACGACCTGGTAGTCACCCGGCACCGCGGCGGCGGCCAAGGGCCCCAGCGGAATCGGCGTCAGCGTCGTGCCGGTCAGCTTCGATTCCGCCAGCGGGGAATGGATGTCGGCGTAGATCAGCTCGTCGGCGAAGGCCGTGATGACCGCCGCGTACACCGCCGCGCCGCAGGGCACATCGCGATCGGTGCGCGCGGCGGGTATGTACGGCATCAGGACCCGAGCCGGCTGTCCGAGCCCGCGGACCAGATCCGACCACATGCCCAGGGCCAGCAGGTCATCGGGGAATCCGCCGCGCACCACCGCGAAACGAGCTGCGGCGGGGTCGAATTCGGGTCCGGTCTTGAGAAACCACTCTCCGCCCGGGAATCGCAGGAACTCGACGTCGTCGGGCTGGGCCCCGGTGTCGGTTCGCACCATCGCTTCGATCATGCGACCACCGTAGCATTGTTTTAGTCAGTTTGACTAGAACAATCCGATGCGGGCATTCGGCCAGTTCAGCGCGTTTCATACACCGGGATCCGGCCCGGAACACGGCGATGCCCGGACCACCCGGCCCGGGCATCGCCGCTCTGTCTACCTATCGGACGGACTCACCAGCCCGGATCACCGATCACCGGGATGTTCACCCAGCTCGGCCGATTCGGATCGATCTCGATGTGCTGCGGCCGCAGTTCGCTCTCGTTCAGCAGCGGGCGCAGCAGGATGCTGCTGGGGAAGTTGCCCGCGAAGACGTCGATGCGCAGGCGATGACCCGGCTGCAGGACACCGTCGGTGGCGAACAGGCCCAGATCGATGGTGGTGGCCTCGCCGGGCACCAGCGGCTGGCGGGTGTCCAGGGTGAGGTACGGGTACGGCGAGGTGTAGTCGCCGTTCGCCGACCGCGTGGACTTCTCCTCGTTCAGCGCGCGCAGCGACGCGGTGAGCTGACCGGTGGTCCACACCTGCGAGCGGCCGTCGGGCGCGACGTCGTTCAGCGTCACCGTCCAGTAGCCGTCGGTGGCGTCGAGCACCGTGTTCAGGTGCACCGCGATCGGACCCGAGATCTGGGTCGGCTGCGTCACCGGCGCCGTGGTGAAGGTCAGCGCGTTCGTCTCGCTGATGCGCGCGTCCTCGGCGCAGATATCGAAGGCCGCGACGATTCCCGCGGTGCCGTGCGCGGTGTCGCGCGAGCACACGGTGGTCAGACCCGGTGCGACGGTGAGCCGGTCGGCCTCGCCCGGCGCCGTGGTCAGGCTCGCGTCGCGCAGGCTGCCCGGGGCGGAACCCGACGGCGCGCCGTTCAGGTACATCCGGCGGTAATCGGCGTCCGGGCGCGGGAAGGCCGGACTCGTGGTCCAGCCGCCGCCCTGCTGCCAGCTGGTGACCTGGTCGTAGCCGTCGATGCCGTTGTCGATGCCCTTGAGCCACTTGTCGAACCAGGCGCGCTGCAGCACATCCAGGGCGGGCGGGGCGCCCGGCCGGCCGAGGCCCGCGCCGGTGGTGACGTGGTAGGTATTGCCCATCACCAGCTTCTTCTGGCTGTCGGGCACGTTGATCTCGTTGAAGGCCCGCGCCGAGGAGTAGGTGAAGATGTCGTGCCAGCCGCCGTAGATGAAGGTGGGCACCTCGATCTGCGACGGATCGCCGACCCAGGCGGTGCGCAACGCGCTCTCGTCGTCCAGGATGTCGTTCAGGTACGGCGGGATCTCATCGATGCTCGGGGTGGTGAGCGCGGCGATGACGACGTTGAAGAAGGTGAACGGATCCTTGATCCGATCCTTCAGCCAGACCCCGTCGAACTTGCCGGACAGCAGCGCGACCAGATCCGGCATCAGCTTGGTGACGTTCACCGCCGCCAGCCATTCCGGAATGAACCCGATGCCCAGCGCGCCGCCGGGCGCGGCCACGTCGCGGATCAGATCACTGCCGGGCACGATCGGGAATATCGCCTTCAGCGCGGCGGGTTTGCGCTCGGCGGTGTGCATCTGGTTGATGGCCGAGTACGAGATGCCGCTCATGCCGACCTTGCCGTTGGACCACGGCTGGGCCGCGGCCCAGTCGACCACCTCGGCGCCGTCCTGCTGTTCCCGGTCGCCGAACACCTGCCAGACGCCCTGCGAGAAACCGGTTCCGCGGACATCCACCACGACCTGGGTGTAGCCGCTCTGAATGAGCTGGCGGTCCACGGCGAAAGTGCGGCCCGCGCCGCCTGAGACAGCGTTGCCGAGGTCGCTGAGCCCGCCCAGGCCGAAGGCCGAGAAGTCGAGATTGGCCAGCACCGGCATGAGCAGATCGGACAGGCCGGGGACGGCCAGCGCGGAGTCGGCGATGTTGCCGAGCAGTTTGGTATAGGGCGTCAGATTCAGAATGGTCGGCGTCGGCTCGGCGATCGGCTGCCCGTTCGCGTCGGCCGGGTGGTAGACGTTCGCCTTGAGCACCGTGCCGTCGCTCATGGTGATCGGGACGTCCCACTCGATGAAGACCCGCGGATACTGTTGCGGGCCAGTATGAGTGGCGGTGAGCTGGGCATTGAGGGTATCGGTGTCCGGCGTGCTCTGCCCGGGCCCGGCGGCGAGCACCGCACCCGCGATCACCGTGAGAACAGCGGTGGTCGCGGCCGCCACCTTGGCCGCCAATCGATATCTGATCATGCGATCGTGCATCCTCCCCGTGGTGAGGAACGACGCAGTTCCTACCAACGAGTCGCTACAGTAACGCCCGTCACGAACGATGCACAACCGTGACCTGTCACACCTGTCAGATTGGCGGTTGCGGTCAGGGACAAGGGATGCCGGGGCTCCCGTCCCGCCGTGGCTGGGACACCGAGATGCCGAGGCCGGGCCGCTTCGGCGCAGCTACCGAGGCGCCCCGTCCCGGAAAGCGCAGAGTTTGTCTGGGGCAGTGTCGAATTCGCTTTCCGCACAATCTGCCGCGGATATCGGCGCACGGTCCGGCCGCGCGCCGGCGACCGGGAGGTCGTCTCAGTACGCCGTCGCCCGATCCGCCCAGCGCGCGGTCAGCTCGGCGGACAGGGCACGCGGGAAGGAGATTCGGGCCGGATCACCGTCGGCGGTGTAGCGCTGGTCCGGATTCTCGGCGAGCCGGTCGAGCCAGTGCGTGGAATCGAAGGGCACCGGGGCGCGGCCGGAGCGAATGCGCGGAATGGCGGTGGGATCGAGCGCACCGAACGGCGACGGGGCCGGTTCCGCGCCCACCAGCATGACCGCGCCGAAGGCGTAGGGCTGTCCATCCCAGGATCCCGCGACGGCCAGTGCGCGATCGACGGGGGAAATGCCCAGCGGCAGGGCCAGACTGCGCACCTGACCGCCGGGCACCGCGGCGGTGACGGCGCGAATGTTCTCCACCATCTCGCGCTGCACGCCCGCGCTGTCCAGGCGGGCCAGGTTGGCGTGCGTCGCGGTGTGCGCGCCGATCTCGTAGCCGTGCGCGGCCAGCCAGGGCAGGGCGCGCGTCTCGCCGGAGAACGCCTCGTTGTTCACGAAAAAGGTTGCGGTGGGCGCGAACTCCGGATGGTCGGCGCGGAACTGCTCCAGGATGCCGACGGCGGTGTCCGGCGCGGGAACGCCCGCGGCGGTGAACGCGATCTGGCTCGCGGTGGAATCGTCGAAGGTCAGCACGACGGGGTGGGTGCCCGCGGGCAGGTCGATCGTCCCGGAGACGTACTGGGACACCGTGATCGGCCGGTAGTTCTCGCGCAGCAGCCGATCCAGCTCCGCCCGGAACTTCTCGGGGGTCTGGTCGTAGTCCCCGGCCGGGGCGGGGGTGATCTGGTGGTACATCAGAATGGGCACCAGGCCCAGTTCGTTCGCGCCGACGGTGGCGGGGTCGGGCGGTGGCGGCGGGGCGATGACCGAGGTGTTCGCCTCGGGCGCGACGGCCGCTCGGTCGGCGGTTCCGCAGGCGGTGGTGGTGATCATGAGTGCCACGACGGCGGCACCGGCCGCGCCGAACCCGAGTCTGGCCATCCACCGAACTCTAATGTCCGCCAATCCGTTACGGGGCAGAGTCGGGATTCTCGCGCGCGCGGTGCCGCGGCAGCGGATAGTTTGGGGAACTTCGAATGAGAGTTGGTGTGCGCGTTGCTGAAGCGGGTCCCGGCCACCGGGCGTCGCCGCCTGGCGGTTGTCGTGGCGATGGTTGTCGTGGCGGTGCTCGCCGCCGGAGTGCTGTGGGCCAGGTCCGGCGCCACGCGCACCGAGGCCGCGGCGCTGCCGCTCGCCCTCGAGGTGAGCCAGCCCGACACGGTGTCGTCCTATCGCGCGCCGATCACCCTGCGCGGCAAGGCGGTCGGCGCCGAGAGCCTCACCGCGGCCGGGCAGCAGGTGCCGCTCGCCGAGGACGGCGCGTTCGAGGTCACCCTCGCGGGCCTGCCGGTGGGCGGCGCGCTGGTGGCCACCGACTCCGACGGCAAGACCGTGACCCAGCCGATCACCACCCGGGCCGTGGTGCCGCGGATCCGGGCGGTGCACGTCACCGCGCACGCCTGGTCGTACGAGCCGCTGCGCGAGGACGTGCTGAACATGGTGCGCGAGCGGCGCATCGACACCGTCCAGCTCGACATCAAGGACGAGGACGGGGTCGTCGGCTACGACTCGCAGGTGCCGCTGGCCCGCGAGTCCGGGGCGGCGAGCACGATCTACAACGCCCCCGACGCGCTGAAGCAGCTGCACGATATGGGCGTTCGGGTGGTGGGGCGGATCGTCGCGTTCCGCGATCCGACCATGGCCGAATGGGCGTGGAACTCCGGGCGGCGGGACTGGGTGATCCAGAGCCCGTCCGGGCAGCCGTACTCCAGCCACTACGGCGCGATCGCCTTCACCAATTTCGCCAACGCCGAAATGCGGCGCTACAACATCGATCTCGCGGTCGAGGCGGCGAAACTCGGTTTCGACGAGGTCATGTACGACTACATTCGCCGGCCCGACGGGTCGCTGTCGAGCATGGTGTTCCCGGGGCTGACGGACGCGCCGACGGTCTCCATCGCCGAATTCCTGCGCGAGAGCCGCGACCCGGTGCGGGCGGCCGGGGCGTTCCAGAGCGCGGCCGTGTTCGGCATCGCCGCCACCCGGCCGGACGCCGTGGCCCAGGACATCCCGATGATGGGTAGGCACGTGGACTACGTGGCGCCGATGCTGTACCCCTCGCACTGGAATCCCGGCGAATACGACGTCTCCAATCCCAACGCCCAGCCGTACGACATCATCTTCCGTTCACTGGAGGATTTCCATCGGCTGCTCGACGGCACCGGCACCCAGATAGTGCCCTGGCTGCAGGACTTCAGCCTCGGCTTCACCTACAACGACGCCCAGGTCCGAGCCCAGGTCGACGCCGCCGCCGCCCAGCGCATCCCGAGCTTCTTCCTCTGGAACGCGGCCACCCGCTACCACGCCGGGGCCCTGGACCCCAGCTGACGAACCGAACTCACCCGCCTGAGTTGTCCGATTTCCTCGCGGCGTACGGAATAGTGGCGAATAATCAGCTACCCATCCGGAACCGTCCGCGAGGAGTTCGCATGACCACCCCGGCAAAGCCTTCGCTGCTCTCCCGCATCTCCCCCACCCAGTGGCTGGCCCTGGCCCTGGTCGTCGTCGCGGTCATCTTCATCGCCGCCAACCGCACCAAGGTCTCGATCGAGTTCCTGCTCATGACCATCACCTCCCCGATGTGGCTGGTCCTGCTGGTCATGTTCGCCTTGGGCTGGCTGACCGGGATCCTGATGTCCCGGCGTCGCCGCAACGGCTAGTGCCGAGTCCGGGGCGGCCGGAGCACACACTCGGGGCGGGGACCGACGCCGGGACGCTGTGAGACGTCGCGCCGGCCCATCCGGACACGGCGCGTGTGCCGGGTACACCGGCCGGCTTCGCCCGGCGCATCCAGCGCGGTTTCGCGCCGCGGACACGGGACGGCGGCGGCCTTTCGGCGACCGCCGACCTTCGCTGCCGGGCACACGGTCACCGTGCCGCCGGTTCGAGCCACCGGGTGAGGGGGCCTCGCCCGGCCGGGGTGCGGCGAGTGACCCGGCGGCCTACTCCGGGGCGGTGAAGACGGCGTGGGCGGCGCGGCGGACATCGGGGGCGGGGTGCGCGCGCAGGGTCGTCAGCAGGGTGGTCCAGGGCGGGGACCAGCCGAAGTGCCTGCCGCACTGGGCGATCAGGGCCGTAGCGGTCAGGGCGGTCGCCGGGTCCGGATCCGGGGCCAGCGCGCTCGCGATGGATTCCAGTGCGGCGGGAGGCAGTTCGGTCACCGGGGTCGTCGATCGTGACGCCGGCTGACGTGCGGGGCAGTCGGTCAGGGCTCCGGTAGCTATGGGCGCGAGCGCCCGAACGGCCGCGACGGTGGCGTCGATCTCGGTCCAGCGCATGGCGGCGAAGGTGAGTTCGATGACCTGCTCGTGCCACAGCGGGTCGGGCATGAGCAGCGCGCAGACGCGGGACCCGATCGGCCGGGTGTGTTCGTGTAGACACAGCGTCGAAACCAGCCGGTTCAGCACGAAAGCGATGCGCTGACGGGCCGGTAGATCCCGATCCGGGAAGTCGGAGTTCGTCTGTGCCAGCAGGCGTTCGAGGGCTTCCACCAGCGGGGCGGGATCGCCGGTGCCGGACGCGGCGGTGAGCAGCGCGTGGGCGGCGGTGGACCAGAGCCCGACCTCGGTGAGGTCGGTGAGCCGGTCCACCCGGATGTCGGTGGGGCTCGGCAGCAGCCAGGGGTACCAGACGGCGAGCGCGCTCAGGGCCTGCGCGGCCACCCGGTGATCGGCGCTCGCGGCCAGCTCCCGGACGAAGCCGGCGAACCGGAATCGCAGTCGAGTCGGCAGGTGCGACGGCGCGATGTCGAGGATCGCGTCCGCCACCTCCGGATCGGTGGCCAGCTCGGCGAGCAGCTGCCAGGTCTCGTCCTCGTCGAACAGGAAGCGGGTGGCATGGACGGCGGCGCGCCGTACGTCGCGGTGCGTGCCGGGGCGGTCCGCGCACTCGCGGATGATCGCGGCCGCACCGGGGGCGCGCAGGACCGCGAGCAGGCGCAGGCCCTCCTTCATCGCGGTGATCTTGGGCGAGTCCAGTAGTGGTTCCAGCACCGTGGCCAGGCGCGGCGGCGAGATATACCTGGCCTGGGAGGCGATGCCGCTGACCGTGACCCGCGCGAGGTCGCCGCGCACCTGCTCGCTCAGCAGCGCGATGGCGCGCTCGGGCTCGTCGCTGCGTCCCAGCGCGGTGAGCGCGGATTCGGCCACGGTGAGGTCGGCCGAGGCCAGAAAGGGCAGCACGCGGTCGAAGCAGCCGGGCAGCAGGCCCAATTGCGCGACGGCCATGGCCCGTTCGCCGATCGACACTTTCGGGTGGGTGGCGTAGTCAGCGAGCACGCCCGCGTAAAGCTCTATCTGGGAGGGCATCCAGCGCTCGAAACCACCCGCGAACATCGGGACGAAGCGCACATCCCGCGCGAGGAACCGGCCCGTATTCGGTCCGGTGAGCACGGCGTCGAGCAGATCGGTGCGCCGCCAGGACAGCAGATCCCGCACCTCCCACAGCGCGATGAGGGACCGGTCGCGGCGCAGCAGGTCCCCCACACACTCATCGCGGGTGGCCCGGTCTTCCAGCGCGAGCCGCACCGCGCGCTTCACCGTCGAGTCGTCGGTGGTGGTGCAGGCCCGCAGCAGCAGCGCGCGCAATCCATCGATCCCGTACCCGCGCACCTCCAGGCCGTCCGCCAGATCCAGAGCGAGCGCGAAGCTTCCGCGGTCCGCATCGGCCTCCAGCCGCGGGCGCAGGGCCTCGAACAGACGGATTTCGACTCCGCGCGGCAGATTCCGATGCAGGCCGCGGACATCGATGGTGATCATGAGCTCGGCCAGCCGAGCGATCAGGCGCAGCGCGGCCGCGGTGAAGTCGGTCTCCCCGGTCTGCGCGCCGCGAATCAGCAGGGTGCGCACCAGATCACGCACGGCCGAAGAAGTTTCGTGCGAGCGGTCCCGTGCGTCCAGGCCGTCCACGGCCAGCTGTTCCAGGGCGGGCACATGCTCCGCGGCCAGCAGGGACATCGGAATCGCCGCAACGGCGCGCAGCGCGCAGCGGCGCACCGGATCCTGTTCGTTGCGCAGGCGGCGCAGCAGCTCGAGCAGGTCGCCGACCGCGCCCGGGTCCCGGCTGCCGACGGCGGCGGTGACGAGCAGCGGATACGCGATCGCGCGCTCGTCGGCATCGGGCCGTCGAATCGATTCGAGCAGTACGGGTTTGGCCTCTTCCCAAGGCAACCTCGCGGTCAGCCGATCGGCGACGCCGGGTACGTCCGCGCCGCCGGGGCGCGCGAGCAGTTCGCGCGCGAGTACGGCGCGGTCCCGGCGCGGCAGTGTGTCGAGTTCGGCGAGATCGATGACCCCCGGCGCGATTCCGGGCCGGGTGAGCTGCGCGCCCGCGACGGCCGTTCGCCGCGCGGGCGGCACCCGGCGCAGGAAGCGGGCTCGCTCGCGCGGCGCGGCGGCGACGTACAGCTCGCGCAGCCGATCGTCCGGCAGGGCGAGCATGGCCCGCCACAGGGCGGGTCCCATCAGGTCCCGGCCGTGCCGGTTCGGATTGCGCAGCAGCGTGAACACGGCCTCGGGATCACGGCGGGCAAGAAGTCCGGCCACCGAGTGCAACCGGCCGACCGGCACATACGCGATCGCCCGGGCCGCCAGCGCGAGCAGTTCCGCCGAATCGTGCTCGGCCGCCGCGAGCGGATGGGCGGTCAGTCGCGGCCACAACTCCCGCCATTCGTCGCGCCCGGCGGTCGTGGCCGCCGCCCGCACGTACTCGAAGACCACGCCGATATGTCTGGCGGACAGGACTTTCCAGCTCGGCACCGCGTACGCCAGTTCTCCCAGCGTCCCGGCCACCACCGTCGGGGAGCAGTACACGAGCAGCCGCGCGGCCTCGACATCGCCGTACAGCTCGCGCACCGGCGCCAGCAGCGCATCCGCCACCTGCGTCCGATCACCCCGGCTCAGTGCGCGATACACGCCTTTGCGCGCCCACCGCGACAGCACGGGCAGTCGCCGCACCACCACATCCGCGGACACGCCCAGCCGGATCGTGGCGGAGAGGGCCCGCGCCGCGAACTCCGGGTCCGGGTCCTGCACCCGGGCCAGCAGGAAATCCCGGGCCCCGCCGCACAGCGCCATCTGGATCGCGATGCGCCGCTCGTATCGCCCACCCGCCCACAGCGATTCGAGCAGCGGATCCAACTGCCCCCGCCCCACCAGCCGCCGGGCCTCGCCCGCGATCGCCGCCATCCGCGCGGGCGCGGGCAACGCGGCCACCACCCCCAACAGCTCACTCCCCGAAGCAGTCACGGCCGCCACGCTACATCGCGCGGCCCGCCGCACCCGAGAAACAACGGCTCGCCCGGCGACTGACCCATCCGCCCACGCGCCGGGTCACAGCTGCCGGATCGTCCCCACGCGCCAGGGATCAGGCGGCGCGTTTGAAGAGGGCAGCCAGGCGGGACAGGGGTAGCTCGCGGTGGTGGGGGCGGGGGCGGGTGGCCCAGCGGGGGTTGTCCTCGTTGCGGCGGTAGGCCGTCACCTGGCCGGCGACGGTGAAGCGGACGGTGGTGGCCTCGCCGAGGACCTCGCCGTCGGCGGCCACAGCCTCGGGGGCGTCCAGGTGGATCGTCAGTTCGGGGACCTGGCGTTCGCCGTAGACCTTGCTGCGGCCGATCGCGGCCAGCGACAGGGCGATCACGGCGCGGGTGCGGGAGAAGCGGACGTCGGCGCGCAGCCAGCGCACGTCCAGGAGGTTGGCGTCGAGGCGGGCGCGGAAGGCGGGCACCGCGCCGTGCGGGTGGTACGGGCCGTTGCCGACGAAGACGAACCAGACCTCGTGCCAGCGATCCTCGAAGCGAATGCGAATCGGCTCCGCGCGGCGCAGGATCACCACCAGGGCGATGGCGAACGCGGGCCACTTGCCCCAGCGGCCCTGCCACTTCTCACGCAGTCGCACCAGCTCCGGGTATGCCCCCAGGCTCGCGGTGTTGATCAGGTGGTGGGTGCGCGTCCCGGATTCCGATTCCAGTTCGACCGAGGCGATGTCGACCGCCACGGCCTCGCCCGCACCGGTGGCGTCGCTGACCTCGAGCAGGTCGTAGACACCGAGATCGCGGGCGAAGTGATTGAGGGTGCCGGTCGGGATGACCACCAGCGCCAGCCCGTGCCGCAGCGCCACCGTGGCCGCGGCGCCGATGGTGCCGTCACCACCGGCGGCGCCCACCGCCAGAATCTTCTCCGGACCCGAAAGCGCCTGCTCCAAAGCTGCTTCCAGCTGATCGACGCAGTCCAGACCGGGTTCGGTGCGCAACACGGTCGCCGCGGGCAGCGCCGCCGCCACATCGGCGGTCGGATCGTATCCGGGGTCCCCGGACACCGGGTTGACCACCACGATGAGCCCCGCGCCGTCCGGCAGCATCGGCGCCTCGCGCACCAGATGCGCGGCGGCCTCGTCGGATTCGCGCACCGGCCACCACAGCCTGGTGGCCAGCGCGACGCCGGTGCCGACCGCCGCCCCGACGAACACGTCCGAAGCCCAGTGCACGCCGGTGTGCACCCGCGAATAGGCGACGGCGGCCGCGACGGGCGCGATCACCAGACCGGTGCGCGGGCTCTCCAGCGCGACCGCGGTGGCGAACGCCGCCGCCGAGGCGCTGTGCCCGGACGGGAACGAGGACGAGGTCGGCTGATTGATCAGCCGCCTGCTGATCGGCAGTTCCTCGGCCGCGGGCCGGCGCCGCGCGAACATGTTCTTCAGCACCAGGTTGACGGTGAAACTGGCTCCGGCGATCGAGATCACCCCGCGCAGCGCGGCGCGGCGCGTGGAGCCCTGCTTGGACGCCAGTACCGCAGCGACCAGCATCCACAGCACGCCCTTGTCGGCCGTGCGGGTCAGCCGCAGCATCCCGCCGTCGGCTCCGGACAGCGGAATTCGCGCGACCGCCCCGCTGACCGATTGATCGAAACGCCCGACTCGATGAAACTTGCGACCCAACCACGCACTCACACGTTCGAAACTACAGGGCTGTAGCCGGATTGGAGCCCCCGGCCGCGAGCGCCCGCCGCCGCGGCTCACCGGCCGGCGGGGTAACGCGTAATGAAGCGCCGCAGGATCTCCGCCGGGACCGGGACCGATTCCCGATGCCCGAGCGCGATCAGATAGTCGGCCTCGGCGGGATCGAAATAGCCCGCGTGCCGGTAGGTTTCGATGCGCACCGCGAGCCCGTCGCCGTCCAGTTCGGGATGGAATTGGGTGGCGTACACATTGTCCCCGAACCTGATCATCTGGACCGGGCAGTCGGCGGATCCGGCCAGTAGCATCGCGCCCGGCGGCACCGCCTGGCAGGCTTCCTTGTGCCCCACGAATGCCCGGAATCGCTCGGGCAGATCGTGCAGCAGCGGATCCAGGCGCGCGGCCGCGGTCAATTCGATGGTCTGCGCGCCCGCCTGCTCGCCGAAACGCGCGTCACTGACCGTGCCGCCCAATGCCTCGGCCAGAATGCTGAGCCCGTAACACGCGCCGAGATAGGGGAAATCCCGCGCCACGATCTCGGCGAGCAGTTCCCGCAGCAGCGGTTCGAAACGCCGCTGGTAATCGTATTTCTCCGGTTCGGGATTGCTCAGATTGCTCGGCCCGCCGCCGACGATGACCGAGGAGTAATCATCCAGCGCGAGTGCGGGAAACTCACGATCCATCTGCACCCGCACCACCGCCTCCGGCTCCAGGCGCGCGCTGCGCAGCACCGCGAAGTACTCGTCGTCCGCGGCCGCCGTCTCGGGCCGCAGCTGCAGTAGTAGGCACGGCTTGGGCATAGCCAAGATTATGTGCGGCGATCTCCCGGTTCGGGCGCAACCGGCCGTAATCCCGTCCCCGCGATCCGCCTCGGATATCCACGAGAATTCGCCGTACCGGACAGACTGTCCAATTTGCCCGGTTATAGTGGGGCGTGAATACAGACCCGAAACCGCAGCCGAGTATCGGTGTGCGCAAAGGCTTTTCATCCATCACGACGCACCCCGCGGAGCGGATACCCGACCGCCGCCGCGGCGCGAATTCCTGCCCACCCACCGCGTTGATTCGAACCGACGGGTAAGCGGCGATGGTCGCACACGACACCGCCCTCGGATTGATTCAACTGGGCGCGGTGCTGTTCGGACTCGGATTACTCGGGCGGGTGGCCGCCCGCATCGGACTCTCGCCCATTCCGCTGTATCTCATCGGCGGATTGGTGTTCGGCACCGGCGGATTGATCGAACTGCCACAGGCGGACGAGTTCATTCACATGGCCAGCGAGATCGGCGTGGTCCTGCTGCTGCTCCTGCTCGGATTGGAGTACACCGCCGGTGAATTGGTGACCGGCCTCCGGCAATCCTGGGCCGCCGGCGTCCTGGACCTGGTACTGAACGCGACACCCGGGGTGTTGGTCGCGCTCGTACTGGGCTGGGGGCTGACCGGCGCGGTGGCCATGGCCGGGGTCACCTACATCTCCTCCTCGGGCATCGTCGCGAAGGTCCTGGACGATCTGGGCAGACTGGGCAATCGGGAGACCCCGACCATTCTGTCGATCCTGGTCTTCGAGGACCTGGTGATGGCCGCGTATCTGCCGGTGCTGACCGCGGTGCTGGCCGGGGCCGGCTTCGCGGCCGGGTTGCAGACGCTCGGCATCGCCCTGGCCGCGGTCACCGTCGTACTGGTGGTGGCGCTGCGCTACGGCCGCTACGTCTCCATGATCGTGGACAGCGACGACCGCGAGATCTTCCTGCTGAAGATCCTCGGCTCGGCCCTGCTGGTCGCGGGTGTGGCCTCGGCGCTACAGGTCTCGGCCGCGGTCGGGGCTTTCCTGCTCGGCATCGCGATCTCCGATTCCACCGCGCACAACGCCACGAAAATCCTGGAGCCGCTGCGGGATCTGTTCGCGGCGCTGTTCTTCGTGCTGTTCGGATTGAGCACCGATCCGGCCAGCATTCCGCCGGTGCTGGCATGGGCGGTGGCGCTGGCCGTGCTGACCACCGCGACGAAGGTCGCGACGGGCTGGTGGGCCGCCGCGCGTGTAGGGACCTCTCGGTATGGACGCGCCCGGGCTGGATCGGCTTTGGTGGCCCGAGGCGAGTTCTCCATCGTGATCGCGGGACTGGCCGTGGCGGCGGGGGCCGCGCCGGGCGAATTCGCCGCTCTGGCCACCACTTACGTACTGTTGATGGCCGCCTTCGGCCCGATCGCGGCACGCGGGCTGGAACCGGCGGTCCGCAGGTGGGACGAACGCCGGGTCCGGGCCGCGCAATAGTCACGATGGGGGCCGCGCACTGACTATCGTGATCGCATGTCCGAATCCGGTTACACCACCAGCTCGTCCGAGCCCCCGGCCATCGCGGGGGTGCGCCGCAGTTTCGTCCAGGCGCGCGGCGTGCGGTTCCATGTGACCGAATCGGGGCCGGCCGGCGGCCGGCCGGTGGTGCTGCTGCACGGGTGGCCGCAGCACCATTACGCGTACCGGGACCTACTCGCGGATCCACCCGCCGGACTGCGCGTGATCGTCCCCGACCTGCCCGGTTACGGCTGGTCGGGGCCGCCGCCGCACCGCTGGGCCAAGGAGGAGGTGGCCTCGGATCTGCTGGCCCTGCTCGACGCCATGGGACTGCGCGACGTGCTGCTGGCCGGGCACGACTGGGGCGGTTTCATCGGCTACCGCATGGTGCTGCGCGAACCCGAGCGATTCGACGGCTTCCTGGTGCTGAACATGGCACACCCGTGGGTGCCGTCGCAGGTGGTGCTGCGCCACGTGTGGCGGTTCCTGGCCTATCAGCCGCTCATCGCGACCGTCGGGGTCCCGCTGCAACAGCGCACCCGTTTCCTCGAACGGCTGATCGCGGGCGCGATGACCGATCGCGACGCGGTCAGTCCCGATGTGGTGCGCAGCTATTCGGACCGCTTCCGCGATCCGGTGTGCGCACGCGCGGCCACCGACACCTACCGCACCTTCTGGCTGCACGAGATCCCGAACTCCACCAAGACCCCCGAGCGCCGGAGAATCGGCATTCCGGTGCGCGCGCTGTTCGGGGTGGACGATGTGGCGGTGCATCATTCGATGGCGGCCGCGGACACCGCGCAGGCCGACGACTACGAGTTCGAACCCGTGTCGGGCTGCGGGCATTTCATCGTCGACGAACGTCCGGATCTGGTGCGCGCCCGGCTGGTCGATCTGGCACGAACCACGAAATAGACGCTCACACACCGAAAATGGCGAGGTGGATCAATCCGCCCACCACACCCAGGGCCGCGCCGTGCACGAAGAGCAGCCACTCGTCCTGCCGGGTCGCCGAGCGCAGCAGTTCCACGAAGTCCTTGCGGTCCAGCGCGCGCATCTGCACGGCGACGTACTCGCGCACGCGCGCGCTCTGGGCCGAGAGGAAATCCGGATCGGCGAACGCCGTCTCGGTCAGCAGCAGCAGTTCCGGGGTCACGTCGGATTTGATTCGCTCGTACCCGGCGCGGCCGAGTGAGAACCGCACCGCGTGCAGCGCCTGGCCCGCCGCCTCGTCGACCGAGGCGCCCATCACCGACTCCAGCAGTGACAGCGTGCGATCCGCGCGCGGGCCGGCCAGCAGTTCGTGTGCGATGCGCTGGGGTGTCATGACCTCACCCGCGATGATCTCGGCGTAGCCGTCGGCGATCTCGTTGCGGCGCCGCAGCATCAGGCCCTGCCGCCACGGCACCCACCAGCGCGGGGTCAGCGGCTCGTAGATCATGGTGATGCCGACCCAGTTCACGACGTAGCCGATCACCACCCCGCCCAGCGGCAGGACCCACCAGTACGGCCAGAAGTGCAGGATCCCCACCAGCAGGAAACCCATGGGGAAGCCGAAGTAGAAGCCGAAATTCTGCATGAAGCGCAGCTCGTTGGCCGCGATCTCGCGGAACATGCGATTGATCAGCCGGGGATGCGCGGTGAGGTGGCGGATGGTCATCCATTTGGGGTCGATGAGCTCCTCGATGTGCTCGCCGATACCGGTGGTGATGTCGCGCGCGCTGACCGGCAGCTGTTCGGCGACCCGGCGGTAGATCAGTTCGCGCGCCGAGGCGGGCAGGTTGTACCAGAGCTGCGGATTGCGCCGCACCATGATGCGGTGCACGATGCCGGGGATCTGCGGCCGGATCAGATCGACCAGCTGTTCGGCGATGCTGTCCGGGTCGAGCTCGCGATAGAAGTCCGCCATGCTGCCGAGCTTGGACAGCCCCTTGTCGACCGCGATGCTGGCCATCTTCTCCGCGCGCGAGGGCACGATGCCCTGCCAGCCGAAGCGGCCGTCGTGGGACAGCAGCGGCAGGACCTGGATCCGGCGCGGCAGGTACGGGTAGACCCAGCGCAGGCCCGGTACCCGGAAGCCGTGAAAGCGAATGGGCTCGAAAAGCATGAGTATGCCGGTCCAGTTGGTGATGTACCCGATGACGCCGGTGAACAGCGGAATGGTGATCAACTCGAGCAATAGATGACGCGGCATGGACAAGTGTGACATCACGGGCATCGAATGCGGGCGACAACCCCCGAAGGCCGATGCGATCGCCCGCGGGACTTCGCCGGGCGGCCATCCGGGGTTCATCGCGCACGGGCGGTGTCCCGGAGTGTCGGAGGCCGCCCCATTGCCACTCCGCGCAAATTCGGACAAATATCGCACTGGTTGACCAGTCAACCCACCGAATAGCTCGGACTTCACACTGTCCCAGCCAATAGCATTGCACTCCAATGCTTTTCGATCGCGCGACTCTAGGCCATGTCGGCGGGATGGGCAATAGGTCATGAATTGTTTTATGCCACAACAACTACCGCTGCCACCCCGATCGAGCGCGTGTAACCTACTGACCAGTACTACCGATCAGTAGCATCGCAAGGTGGGTCGGCCCGTAGGCGTGCGGCAGCCCCGCGACGCCTGTCGGGCAGTGGGCGGCACAGGGTAGAGGGACGGCTTTGAATCAGTTGGGCGCACCGGTTTTTCGCCGTGCTACCGAGCACGACATCGACGACATGGCGCGCATCATCTCGCGGGCCTTCGCAACCGACGACCCGATCGAGGACTACGTCTTTCCGGACCCGGCCGACCGGCACCGCAGGTCACCGCGCATGCTGCGCATCATGATCCGGCACCGCTTCCTGCCCGCAGGCGGCGCGGCGGTGGCCACCATCGACGACGAGATCGTCGGCGCGATGCTCTGGTACCCGGCCGGATACGGCAAATCCCTGTGGCGGGAAGCGATTTCCGGGCCACAACTGTTGTGGGCCATGGCCGGGGCGACCGGGCGCGGCATGGATGTGGACGCGACCATCGCCGAGACCACACCGGCCACGGCCCACAACTATCTCGTCTACCTGGGCTGCGAGCCGCGGGTACAGCGTTCCGGGGTGGGCCGGGCGCTGGTGCGGTGGCTCGCGGCCGAATCCGACCGCGAACAGGCGGCGGTGTGCGGCATTTGCAAGGACGCGAATGTCGGCTACTACAAGGCTTTCGGATTCGAGTTCGTCCGCAGGGCCAAGATCGGGCGCAGGGGCCCGGAGATGAATTTCGTACTGCGGCCGCCGGTTCCGGTCGGCATCGACTGACCGCGCCGTTCAGCGGAAACACACCGTGGGGAGTCGACCCACGTCTCGGGGGGAATGCCAGTTTCGATCCGATTTGCCGAGGAGTCGTCGTGTCTGATATTGCCATTGTCGGAATCGGGTGCCGATACGCGGGCGGTATCGATTCCCCAGAAGCGTTCTGGGACTTCATTATCGATAAGCGCGACGGTGTCACCGAGATCCCGGCCGAGCGCTGGGACTACACGCGCTACTACGACCCGGACAAGCGCACGCCGGGCCGCATGTACACCAGGCGCGCCGCCTTCATGACCGGCGATCCCTGGGCCTTCGACCCGGACTTCTTCGGCATCTCACCGCGCGAGGCCGCGGCCATGGATCCGCAGCAGCGCCTGGTGCTCGAGGTCGCCTGGGAAGCCCTGGACGACGCCGGCATCGCGGGCCGCATCGCGGGCGCGCCGATCGGCGTCTACGTGGGCGCGTTCACCCTCGATCAGCTCGCGGTCTCCAACACGACCGCCGCCCTGCCGTACGTGGACATGCACACCGCCGCGGGCGCGTCGTACACCATGCTGTCGAACCGAATCGCGTTCGCGCTCAACATGGTCGGACCCGCGATGACGGTGGACACCGCGTGCTCCTCCTCGCTGGTGGCGCTGCACCTGGCCTGTCAGGCGCTGGCCAACGACGACTGCTCGGTCGCGCTGGCGGGCGGGGTCACCCTGCTCATGCAGCCCGAACCCTTCGTCTCGATGTGCAAGGGCGGCTTCCTGGCCGCCGACGGGCGCAGCAAGCCCTTCGACGCCGCCGCGGACGGCTACGGCCGCGGCGAGGGCTCGGGCATGGTCGTGCTCAAGAAGCTGGCCGACGCCGAACGCGACGGGGACCGGGTCTACGCCGTGATCAAGGCGACCGGCTCCAACCAGGACGGCCGCACCACCGCCATCACCGTCCCGAACGCCGATCTGCAGGAAGCGCTGGCCAGGACGGTCACCGCCCGGGCCGGGATCGCCCCGCACGAGGTCACCTACGTCGAGGCCCACGGCACCGGCACGCCCGTGGGCGACCCGCTGGAGATGCGCGCCATCGGCCGCGCGTACGGGCAGGTCGAAGGCCGTACCGCGCCGGTGGGCGTGGGGTCGGTCAAGGCCCAGCTCGGGCACACCGAGGCCGCCTCCGGCATCGCGAGCATCATCAAGTCCGCGCTGGCGGTCTCCAAGCGCACCATCGCCCCGCAGGGCTGGCTCGACACCCCCAACCCGGACATCCCGTTCGACGAGCTCGGGGTGCGGCTCCAGCTCGAGGCCGAGCCGGTGGGGCCCGAGGTCGAGCGAATGACCATCGCCGTCAACGGTTTCGGCTACGGCGGCACCAACGCGCACGCCATCCTGCAGGAGTACGTGCCCACCGCGGACCCGGGCCGCGAACCCCGGCACTTCGGCGTGCTGCCGCTCTCGGCGCGCACCGACAAGGCCGCGCGCGAGCTGGCGCGCGGCTTCGCCGAGTTGATCGCGGACGGCGCGGATCCGGCCGCGCTCGCCGAGGCCGCGTGGACCCGCCGCACCCACCACCAGTTCCGCACCGGGCTGACCTTCGGCGACGACACCGAATTGGTCACCGCCCTGGTCGAATTCGCCACCGGCGGCGGCAAGGCAGCCACCAAGGTGATCGCCTCCAAGGTCGCCGAACCGGTGTTCGTCTTCACCGGCATGGGCCCGCAGTGGTGGGGTATGGGCCGCGAACTGCTCGCCGCCGGGGGCACTTTCGCCGCCGAGGCCGAGCGCATCGACGCCGTGTTCCGGGAGATCTCCGGCTGGTCCATCCTCGAGGAGCTGGCGCGGCCGGAGGAACAGTCGCGGGTCACCGAGACCGCCATCGCCCAGCCCGCCAACTTCCTGGTCCAGGTCGCGCTGTTCGCGGTGCTGGCCGAGCACGGCATCCGGCCCGCCGCCGTGGTGGGCCACAGCGTGGGCGAGGTGTCCGCGGCCTACGTGACGGGCATGCTGTCGCTGCACGACGCGCTGCTGGTCAGCTGTCATCGCGCGCGCCTGCAGGCCACGACCGCCGGTTCCGGCGGCATGCTGGCCGTCGGCCTGACTCCCGCCGCGGCGCAGGAACTCATCGCCGGCGACCCGCTGGTCGACATCGCCGCGGTCAACAGCCCCAGCGCCGTCACCCTGGCGGGCGCGCGCGAGCGGCTCGACGCGATCGCCGAAGACCTCACCGCACAGGGCGTTTTCGCCAAGCTGCTGCACGTCGAGGTGCCGTACCACAGCTACCTCATGGATCCGATCCTGGACGAACTGCGCACGGTGCTCGCCGATCTCGACGTGTCCGAGCCCGCGCTGCCGCTGCTGTCCACGGTCACCGGCCGACAGGTCACCGGGGCCGATTGGAACGCCGAATACTGGTGCGCCAACGTGCGGCAGCCGGTCCGGTTCGCCGACGCCGTCACCGAACTCATCGGGGCGGGCAATCGCGTCTTCGTGGAGGTCGGCCCGCATCCGGTGCTGGGCGCGAACATTCGCGAGATCCTGATCGGCGCGGGCGAGACCGGCACCACCGTGGCGACCCTCAACCGCAAGCAGGCCGACGCCGAGAGCGTGCGCCAGACCCTGGCCGGGCTCTACGCCGCGGGCGTGCTGCCGATCGAGGCGCTGTTCGCCGACCTCGTCACCCCGCACCTCGACCTGCCGCGCTACCCCTGGCAGCGCACGCACCTGCGTACCGAACTGCCGTTCTTCCGGCAGCAGCAGTACGGCACCCCGGGCGGTCACCCCATGCTCGGCGACGCGAACGCCGACGACCCGACCACCTCGTGGCGGGTGCAGCTCGGGGTCGAAGCCCTGCCGTGGCTCGCGGACCACGTGGTCGGCGGCGCCCGCATCCTGCCCGGCGCGGCCTACCTGGACGCGGCCCTGAGCGCGGCCGCGGTGCGCACCGAGTCGAACCGGGTCGCGGTGGAACAGGTGCGCTTCGTCGCACCGCTGATCATCGACGACGGCGCCGTGCCCACCATGGAGGTGAAGGTCGAGGAAGCCACCCGGCGCTTCACCATCCGCTCGCGCAACACCCCCGACGCCCTCTGGACGGTGCACGCCACGGGCAGGCTGGTGGAGGGCACGTTCGAATCCGCCAAGGTCGACCTGCCCGACACCGACGAGCTGCACACCATCGATCCCGCCGCCTTCTACGCCGGATTGGCCGCGCGCGGACTGCAGTACGGACCGGCGTTCCAGCGCGCCACCTCGGTCAAGGTCTCGGGCGCGACCGTGCTCGCGACCCTGGACGCGGCCATCGCCCGGGACTCCGGACATCTGGCGCACCCCTGCGTGGTGGACGCGGCGCTGCAGAGCGTGGCCGCGCTGCTGGCCGGCACCGGCGCCAAGGACGACGGCGCCATGGTTCCGGTCGGGGTGGACGAGGTCCGCGTGTTCGGGGCGATTCCCGAGGAGGTGACCGTGGTTGCCCGGCTCGACACCGCCGCCGCGCCCACCGCGGACATCGACCTGCTCGACGGCGAGCAGCAGGTGGTCATGCGCATCATCGGCATGCGCTTCGGCTCCATCGCCCCGGGTCGCGGTGCGCTGCAACGGATGACGGACTTCTTCTTCGAGGACCGCTGGGAGATGCGGGAACCCGTGGACCGCACCGGTCTGCCCGGCGCGGACACCGTGCACACCCTCGTCGTCGAACTCGGCGCCGAGACCGGCGAACGGGCGGCCCGCATCGCGTCCGCCGCGCGGCACGGCGAGCTGCTCGCGATCGGCGATCCGACCCGCGCCGACCTGGAAACCGATGTGCTGGACCGCCTCTGGGCCGCCCTGGAGGTTCCGGACATCGACCGCCTGCACCTCGTGCTGGTGGCCGGGCACGACTTCGCGGATCTGGACACGCTGTGGACGCTGCGCCGGCTCGCGGTCGCCCTGGAGGGCTTCCTGGAAGCCTGGCTGGAGCGGCGCGGCGTCGAGGTCACCATGACCGGCGACGGTTCACTGCACGTCACCCTGGTCACCGAGCGCGCCTTCGCGCACCCCGATGAAGAGACCGCGCCCGACCCGGCGCACGCCGCGCTCGCCGGAGCACGCCGCGTCCTGCTCAACGAACAGCCCCGGCTGCGCTGGCGACTGGTCGACGTCGAGCCCGACACCGGCGACGCGGAACTGGACGCCGAGCTCGCGATCCCCGGTTCCTTCGGCTACGACGACACCGACGAGGTCTTCCTGCGCACCGGACTGCGCTGGGTCCCGGTCGTGGACGCCTCGCTGCCCGGCCGCATCGATGCCCTGGATCAGGCTGTGCCGCTGCATGATCCGGAGGCCAACTTCACCCTCGAGCTGCCCAAGTCGCGGGTGCTGTCCCGGCTGGGCTGGCGCGGCTGCGACCGGCGCGCCCCGGAGGCGGACGAGGTCGAGGTCCGCATGCTGGCGGTGGGCCTGAACTACAAGGACCCGCTCAAGGTGCTGGGCGTGCTCGGCGCCGACGATCTGGCCGGCACCTACTTCGGCACCACCCCCGGCATGGAGGGTGACGCGGTCGTGGTCCGGCTGGGCGCGAACGTCACCGACCTCGCCCCCGGGGATCGGGTCATGCTGTCCTCCCGGGGCATGATCAGCCGGTTCCACACCGCGCCGCGCGATCTCATGTCCAAGGTGCCCGCCGAATCGCGGCCGGGCTTCAGCACCAATCTGGTCTCCTTCGCCACCGCCGAGCACGCGCTGCTGGAACTGGCGCGCGTGCGCGCCGGAGACGTGGTGCTCGTGCACGGCGCGGCCGGCGGCGTCGGCTCGGCCGCGGTGCAGATCGCGAAGCTGCACGGCGCGCAGGTCATCGGCACCGCGAGCACCGACGAGCGGCGGGCCTACGTGCTCGACCAGGGCGCCGATCACGTACTCGATTCGCGCTCACTGAATTTCGCCGACGACGTGCTCGGGCTCACCGCCGGGCGCGGCGCCGACGTCGTGATCAGCACCGCGCCGGGGGAGATCCTGCGCCGGAACTTCAAGGCGGTGGCCGAGTTCGGCCGCATCGTGGAGATCGGCAAGGCGGACATCTACACCGGCGGCGTGCTGGACCTGCGGTACTTCGACAAGAACGTCTCGTACCACTCCTTCGACCTGGACCGCATGCTCGGCATGCGGCGGGCCGAGAGCGTGGCGCTGATGAACCGGGTCGAGACGCACCTGGTGGAGGGCACCTACCGGCGGCTGCCGTTCGAGGTGTACGACACCGACGAGGTGGCCAAGGCGTTCGAGGACGTGGCGCGCTCCACCAAGATCGGCCGAATCGCCGTCAGCCTGGAGCACGCCGCACCGCTGGTCCGGCCGCAGATTCCGAGTGTCCGGATCGATCCCGCGGCGCGGTACCTCATCACCGGCGGGTTCGGCGCGTTCGGCCTGGCCGTGGGACGCTGGCTGGTCGGCCTCGGCGCGACGCGGCTGACGCTGCTCGGGCGCGGCGGAGCGAGCAGCGCGGCGAGCCGGGATCAGCTGGCGGCGTGGGAGCACGCCGGGGTGGAGGTCACCGTCGAGAAGGTCGACGTGACCGATGTCGAGGCGATCACCGCGGTCG
Organism: Nocardia sp. NPDC005978; assembly: GCF_040614455.1. NCBI lineage: Bacteria > Bacillati > Actinomycetota > Actinomycetes > Mycobacteriales > Nocardiaceae > Nocardia > Nocardia sp. NPDC005978. The sequence goes on along the minus strand of NZ_JBEXUS010000104.1, from coordinate 1,295 downwards.
TGGCCCGGGCGCACTCCCCCGAGCACCCGTTGCGCGGCGTCTTCCACACCGCCGGAATCGTCGACGACAAGCGGCTCTCGGTCATGGACCGCGCGAGCCTGGAGTCGGTGTTCCGGCCCAAGATCGAGGGCGCGCAGGCGCTGCGGCACGCGATCGGCGCCGCCGGGGCCGAACTCGACATGTTCGTGCTGTTCTCCTCCGGCAGCGCCATTTTCGCCGGTGTCGGGCAGTACGCGTACACCGCGGCCAACATCGCCCTGCAATCCATCGCCGACGTGGTGGTGCGCGACGGCGGCACGGCCTTGGCCGTGGGCTGGGGCCATATGTCCGGCGGCGGCATGGCCGAGGCGGACGAGACCGTGGCGCGCTACCTGGTCGCCACCGGTTTCGACTCCATCACCATGGACGAGGGCACCGAATTCCTGGGCAAGGCGCTCGAACTCGGCCTGCACCACCAGGTCGCCATCATTCCGACGGACTGGGGCAAGGTCGCCTCGACCGCGCCGCACTTCAGCATGCTCGCCCGGGTCGCCGCGCAGATCGCGGCCGCGGCCGAAGACGACTCGGCGGCTTCGCAATTGGTGGCCGCGCTGCGCGCGCTCGACGAGCAGAAGCGCGGGGACGTGGTGGCGCACATGCTCGCCGAGCAGTTGGCGACGGTCATGGGCGTGGACGCGGACTCGATCGACCTCACGGTTCCGGTGCCCGAACTCGGCCTGGACTCGCTCATGGCCGTCGAGTTCGGCGCGCTGGTAGGCAAGACCCTCGGCATCGACCTGACCTCGCTCAAGATGGGCCGTACCTTCACCCTCGAGCAGGCCGGCGCGCGGGCGGCCGAATTCCTGGTCGGGGACACGGGTTCGGAGACGGGGGCCGCCACGGCGAACGCGCCGGCCACGCCCGACGGTCCCGCGATCGCGACGGCGGAACCGTCGCCGGCGGCCGCGTCCCCGATTGCCGCCGATCCGGCTCTCGACAGCGCGGCGACGGCTCCGGGCACGGCCGATCCCGTGCCCCTGCCCGACGCCGACCTCGGCGCCGGCGCATCGGATTCGACTGTGGCGGACTTCGTTTCCGACGGCGCAGACCTCGTCGTGAGCGCGTCCGCCGCCCCCACGAACAGCACGGAGGTGCAGGCATGACCGCATCGGCTCGCGACCTGGCCCGTCAGCTCCTGGCGGGCAACGGAACTCCGGCGCAGTCCGGCGGCAGCCCGCGCCCGGCGCCGGGCACGCTGCCCGGAGCCGGGTCCGCGAAAGGCCCGGCGGTGCGCACTGGAGCGGCGGCCCGGCCCG
>NZ_JBEXUS010000103.1:0-28893 GCF_040614455.1 Nocardia sp. NPDC005978 | reverse complement strand
GCTGATCGGCCCGGCGCGCGGGCGTCCCGGCCGCGGGCGGGACGTACCCGGCCGGATGGGCGGGAAGCAGCCGGGTCGTCAGCGCGGCGATGGCGGCGGCGCCGTCGTCGCCGGCCTGCAACGGCAGCAGCGCGGTCCAGCCGCCGCTGTCCATGCGCAGGAACACCCCCGGGATCGCTTCGATGCGATGGCGCAGTTCGCTGGTGTCGCCGCCCCGCGCGGCGCTGAGCCGGAAAGCCGCGATCAGGAAGGCGTCGGGCACCGCGATGGCAGGCTCGTCCGCCCACTCGATGGGGTCGCGCCCGGTCAGCAACGCGTCGGCGATGGCCCGGCGGCGTTCGAGCAGTTCCCACCGCGGATCGTGGGCGTGCTGCACGTACGCGGTCGCGATCCGGGTGGTGACCAGGGTGATGTACTGAATCAGGGACATGGCGGAATCGGTGAGCGTCTGCTGCTCCTCCGCGCTCGCGCCGGCGCGGATCCCGGACCAGATGTAGTCCGCGCCGATCCGGTACCGGCCCAGCACTTCCTCGAGGGGTTCGCCGTCGCGCACCCGGCCCAGCGCGATCTCGACGACCTCGCGGGTGTCCGCCTCCGACGGCGTCACCCCGCTGCGCAGGAAGTCGAAGAACAGATCCACGTTGAGCTTGATGCCGCGCTCGACGCCGCCGGCCACCAACGGTTCCGGCAGCGTCCGATACGGCGGCAGCACGCCCTGGGAATCTTCCCTCACCGCCACCGCCCGCCGGTACAGCTGTTCCAGCGCCCGATCCCCGATTCGCCCCTGCATAACTCTCCTACTACCCGTACAGCGAGTCGATAGTAGCCGCGTAGGCGTTAGCTATCGGTTTGCGCCTCAGTTTTCCGGTGGCGGTGAGGCAATCACTGCCCGGTGTCCACACATCGGGCAGCACCACGAACTTCTTGATCTGCTCCACCCGGGACAGCTTGGCATTGGCGGCGTCTACGCCCTCCTGCACGCTCGCCAGCACCACCGGGTCCTGTGCCAGGGCCGCGATCGAGCGATTCGATAGCTGATTGCGCTCGGCGAACGCGGCGACCAGATCGGGATCGAGGCAGATGAGCGCGGTGTTGTAGGACCGGCCCTCGCCGATCGCGACCACGGTGCCCGCGAGCGGGGTGCTCTCGGTGACGGTGTTCTCGATATTGGTCGGGGACATGTTCTTGCCCGCCGCGTTGATGATGAGTTCCTTCTTGCGATCGACGATCTTCAGGAAGCCCTCGGCGTCGATTTCGCCGACGTCGCCGGTGTGCAGCCAGCCCTGGGGGTCGACGGTCTCGGCGGTCTTGTCCGGGGCGTTGCGGTAGCCGCGCATGACCATGCGACCGCGCACCAGCACCTCACCGTCCTCGGCGATCTTGATCTCGGCGCCGGGCAGCGCCGTGCCGACCGTGCCGATCTTGACCCGCTCGGGGCGGTTGACCGTCGCGCCCGCGGTGCACTCGGTCATGCCGTAGCCCTCGCACAGCGGCAGGCCCAGGCCCAGGAAGAACTCGTGGGTGTCGCGCGGGATCGGAGCCGCGCCGGTGACCGCGACGCGAACCTTGTCCAGTCCCAGGCGTTCTCGAACGGTGGACAGGACCAGGCGGTCCGCGAGCCGGAAGCGCGCGTCCTCGAACGCCGACGGGCGGCGCCCGTCCGAGACCGCGCGGGCGCGGGCGCGGCCGGTGGCGATGGCCCAGTCGACCAGGCGGCGCTTGAGCGGGCTCGGCTCGGCGCGGAATCGATCCTCCAGCGCCGCTTTGACTTTCACCCACACGCGGGGCACGCCCAGGAAGACCGAGGGGTGCACCTCGAGCAGCGCCTCGGCGACCTGCTTGAGGTCGGGGCATGTGGTGATCTGACCGCCGGTGGTCATCGACAGGTAGTGCGCGAACCAGCGATTGGCCGCGTGCGCGTCGGGCAGGTACGACACCACCTTGTCCTCGGGGCCGCCGCCGCCGAATTCGTCGATCACGCGGGCGTTCTCGAGGAAGTTGGTGTGGGTCAGCTCCACGCCCTTGGGCGGGCCGGTGGTGCCGGAGGTGTAGACGATGGTGAGCAGGTCCTCGGGATCGACCGCCCGCCAGGTGGCCTCGAAATCGAAGTCCGGCTTCGGGGCGGCCTCGACGGCGGACAGGGCGGTGGCGCCCGCGGGCTCGCCGTCGATGCACACGACGTGCTCGACCACCGCGCCCTGGGTCGCGGCCAGGGCGACAGCAGCCAGCACCTGGGGCGCGAACTGCTCCTCGCAGATGACGACCTTGTTCCCGGCATTGCCGAACTGGTACGCCAGCAACTCCACCGGGTTGGTGTTGTACACCGAGAACGGCGTCGCGCCGGTGTGCAGGACGCCGGTGTCGCACAGGTGGAACTCGGGACGGTTGGTCATCATGAGCGCGACGGTGTCGCCGCCGCCGACGCCCAGGGCCGCCAGACCGGCGGCGATGGATCGGACGCGCCCGCCGTACTCGCCCCAGGTGTGCGACTCGGCGCCGCCGAGCGTTCGCAGGGCGACCGCCTCGGGGTACCGCGCCACGTTCGCCTGAAACGCCTCGCACAGCGTCCGCGGCTGCACTGCCGCTACCTCTGATGAACTCACGACCTACCTCTGGTTCGACTGTGATCGAGAGCACCGCGGCTCCCGGTGTCATCCAGCACACCGCACAAAGACCCGTGCGGACCAGTGGCAATGGCGAAGATCTGCGGGTTCGCGTTTGTGCATGTGACCAAAGAGGGAAACTCGGCCCCGGCGCTGGGGCGCTGAACGGGCGCAGGCGGATTGCGCGCCCGGATCGGCGCTGCGGGAACACGGCCCGGGTCACGCGAATGATCTTGGTACACAATCTGATTCGCGACCGGGCCGGTGCGGGGGAGACGTATCGTTGGACCATCAGGACCGCCGGTACCCGACTGGGCCGTCCGATCGGGACGCGGTGCGGCCGTAAGGGAGCCCGCAATGATCACTCCGAGCCCGAGCGGAGTCCAGGACTTCATCGACGCCGAACAGATCGAATACGTCGACGTGCGCTTCTGTGATGTACCCGGTGTGCAACAGCATTTCTCGATACCCGCGTCGATGTTCGGGACCGAACTGGTCGAGGAGGGCATCGCCTTCGACGGCTCGTCCGTCCGCGGATTCCAGGCGATTCACGAATCCGACATGCTGTTGCTGCTGGATCTGCGCACCGCGCAATTGGATTCGTTCCGCGCCGCCAGAACCCTCAACATCAACTCCTTCGTGCACGATCCGCACACGCGCCAGGCGTACAGCCGGGACCCGCGCAATGTGGCGCGCAAAGCGGAGGACTACCTGCGCAGCACCGGGCTCGCGGACACCGCCTACTTCGGGCCCGAGGCCGAGTTCTACATCTTCGATTCGGTGCGCTACGAGACCGGGATGAACGGGGCCTTCTATCAGGTGGATTCGGCGTCGGGGAGCTGGAACACCGGCGCGAAGCGCAATGTCGACGGCAGTGTGAATCGCGGATACAAGGTGCGGCCCAAGGGCGGGTACTTTCCCGTCGCGCCCTACGACGCCGACGTGGACCTGCGGGACCAGATGTGCACCCACCTGCAACGCGCCGGCTTCGAACTCGAGAAGGGACACCACGAGGTGGGCACGGCCGGGCAGGCCGAGATCAATTACCGCTACAACACGCTGCTCGCCGCCGCCGACGACCTCATGCTCTACAAATACATCATCAAGAACGCCGCCTGGCAGGGCGGGAAAACCGTCACCTTCATGCCCAAGCCATTGTTCGGCGACAACGGTTCCGGCATGCACGTGCACCAATCGCTCTGGAAGGACGGCCATTCGCTGTTCTACGACGAGTCCGGGTACGCGGGGCTCTCGGATCTGGCCCGGTACTACATCGGCGGCCTGCTGCACCACGCCCCGTCGCTGCTGGCCTGGACCAATCCCACGGTGAATTCGTACAAGCGCCTGGTGCCGGGTTACGAAGCGCCCGTCAATCTGGTGTACAGCCAGCGCAATCGCTCCGCCGCCGTCCGCATACCCGTCACCGGGGCCAACCCCAATGCCAAGCGCCTCGAATTCCGCTGTCCGGACGCCTCGGGCAATCCCTACTTCGCCTTCGCCGCCATGATGATGGCCGGCCTCGACGGCATCATGAACAAAATCGAACCAGCGCTGCCCATCGACAAGGATCTCTACGAACTCACCCCCGAGGAATCGGCGGCGGTGACCCAGACCCCCGCGAGCCTGGCGGCGGTCATCGACAACCTCGAGGCCGACCACGAGTACCTCACCCGGGGCAACGTGTTCACCGAGGATCTGATCGAGACCTGGATCGCGCTCAAGCGCGAATCCGAGATCGCCGAGATCGCTATTCGCCCGCACCCCTACGAGTTCGACCTGTACTTCGACGTGTGACGTCCGAATCGGCTGTGCGCACGGCGTTTCGAGCCGTGGCGCGCGCAGGCCGCCGCCCCGTCCGGCCGGGAACGCGTTCGGAGGGTAGCGTGTTGACGAGAACTCGCAAGGGCAATCGCGTTGCGGGGAACGGTGATTGAGGTCAGGAGTGAGCGGGGGCAAACGGGCGGGGTGGGTTCGACGTGCGCATAGTCATACGGCGCGCGCTCAAACTATGACCTTTCCCTCACTGCCCGCGCCCGTCACCCGGGTAGCCATACGATCCGGGCCTGATAGAGGTGGAAGGCGATGTGCCCATGGATCGAAACGCGTTCGTCGAAGTGATGAACGAGGCGAGCGGGATGCTGGACTCGGGCCGCGCGGAGGATGCGCTGGCACGGCTGACAGCGTTCGACGACGCGCTGACGACCCCGCCCGATCCCAAGGACTACGGCTGGGTCGTGTCCTACCGCTTCCGCTCGGCGTTCGCGGCCGGCGAATACGACCAGGCCCTGCACCTGGCCGAGCACGGCCCGGCCCGCTTTCCCGCCGACATCCCGCCCGCCACCCTGTCCACCATGTACTCCATGGCGGTGGAGGCCGCGACCCAGCTGGGCCGGGCCGAGACCGCGGTCGTGATGGCCGACCGCTGCATCGAGATCCGGCGCGGGCACGGCGACACCGGCGAAGTGCTCATGGCGGCCATGACCGCGTGCACCCTGCTCGGCGACATCGAACGACACGATCTGGCCATTCGCTACGCGCTGCTGCTCGTGGCCGAGGGCGAGGGGCACGACGAGCAGCGCTCGTACGGTTACTACGCGGTGTGCGCCGCGATCGAGCACGACATTCCGGGTCCGCTGCTCGAGACCCTGATCGCCGGGCGGGAATGGCTCAGCGACCGGGACAACGAATTCGCCCGCGAGGCACTGGAATACCTCGACAAGGTGCAGTCGAACGCGCCGGCGGCGGCTCCCGCGGCTCCCGTATCCGCGTCCGCACCGGCCGAGGGGATCGCCGCCGACCCACAGGCCACGGAGTACCTGCGCATCTCCGACACCGGCGCCCAGCAGGTCACCGGGCCCGCGCAACCGCCCGCCGATCAGGTCGCGGGCGGCGAGACCGCCGATGCGCTGCTGGACGCGCAGCGCCCGGGGATCGCCGCGGCCGCCTACCGCGCGCTCATCGACGACGCCTTCGCCACCGGCAAGCCCGATCCGCTGATCGCGGGCAAAGCCGTACTCGGGCTGCTCATGTCGCTCATCTTCGACAACCGCGTCGGCGAGGCGCACGCGGTGTGGATCGACGAGCAGAGCGCGACCTTCCTCGGGGTGTGGGCGCTCGAGAACGGGCAGACCTCGGTCCACGACGCGATCGCATACAACCTGGTCGCGGCCTTCCTGCACTCGCTCAGCACCGGGGACCGGCACGCCGCCAACCACGCGGTCGACACCCTCATGGCCCGCACCATCGAGTGGGCGTTCGAACACGATCCCCAGGCTGTGCCGCTCATGCTCAACACCTGGAAGCTGCATCTTCGCGAGATACACGAGGGCGAACCGGCGCCCGAATTCCGCTGGGAACTGGGCCGATTCGAACAGCGCTGGAACGGGCCCGTCCCCGAGTCCGGCCTGTACTGGATGCGCCCCTACCGCTGGGTCGTCGACTGGGTCTGAACCGCCCCGGGCAGCTGGTTAGGCTCGAGCTCATGGCAACCGAAATCTGGCACAACCCGAAGTGCTCGAAAAGCCGCACCGCCAAGGCTCTGCTCGAGGACACCGGTGCCGACTACGTGGAGCGCCGCTACCTCGACAACCCGCCCACCGCGGTGGAAATCCGCACGGTGCTGGGCAAACTCGGCCTCGAGCCGTGGGAGATCACCCGCACCGGCGAAGCCGAGGCCAAGGAACTGGGCGTAGCGTCCTGGGGCCGCACCCCCGCCGACCGCGATCGCTGGGTCGAGGCCCTCGCCACCCACCCCCGCCTGATCGAACGCCCCATAGTCATCACCGACGACGGCCGCGCGGTGGTCGCCCGCGGCGACGAGGCCCTGGACACCCTGCGCTGACGCGGTGGCGTACGTCGGCGATCGACGAGGCGGCCGCTCGCACGCGGGCCGCCCGGCGTGCCACGAGAACTCGGTTCGCACGTGCTCGGCGGCCCGTCCGATGGCTTGAACCGGTCCAGTTGCCGACCGTTCCGGCTGCTCGGTTGCCCCCCGGCGGCGGGACGATTCACTTACGCGGGAATGAGCTGCGGAGGCCGGGGGCGCGGGCGTTGGTGTCGCGGATGCCCGAAGCTCGGGTACGCCGCGGTAGTCGGCCGGGGCGCAGCCGCCGGTGCTCGAATTCCCAGCGTGGCGGCGGCGGAGGCCTCGGGTTCGGTGAGTCCGTGCCGGCCTGTCCGGGAACCCGGCCTTCGTCGTTCAGTGGCGGGCGGGGTGGATCTCGAAGACCGGGAAACCCGGTGCTATCTCGGCCAATTCGGCGTCGGTGGCGTTCTTGGTCAGGCCCTCGAAGAAGCGGCCGACCTCCCAGCCCCAGCGCTCGAGGTACTCGCGCAGCACCGGGACCTTGTCGGCGTCGGGCATTTCCACGGCGGTGAAGGGCTCGACCTTGCGGCCCAGGCGTAGTTCGCCGGCGCCGGCGGCGCGCAGATTGCGGACCCACTGGGTGTGCCCGCGCGGGGCGACCAGGTAGCGCTTACCGTCCGAGTCCAGGATGTTGACCATCGTGGTCCGCCATTCGCCGGACTTGCGGCCGCGCACCGCCAGCAGGCGGGAGCCGAGCACGCTGATCCCCAGTTTGGGCAGCAGGTTGAAGAACCGGTTCATGATGGGGTCCAAGCCGCTGGGGAGGATGTAGCGGGTGGCGGCGGTGTCGTTCATGGTTTGCCCTCTCGGTCTTCGAGAGCGGTGCTCTCTGATGTGATCAGTGTGCGCGGCGGTGCGACGCGATGTCAAGAGCAGTGCTCTCTAAAAGTTGCGGTGCTCCGAATGTGGCACACTGTTCCGATGAGCGCGCCACGCACCGCCCGCGAACGGGCCCGAGTCGAGATCACCCGCGAGATCACCGATGCCGCGCGACGTCAGCTCGCCGAATCGGGTGCGGCCGCGCTGTCGCTGCGCGCGATCGCCCGCGAACTCGGCATGGTCTCCTCGGCCCTGTACCGCTACTTCCCGAGCCGCGACGAGCTGCTGACCACGCTGATCATCGAGGCGTACAACGCCATCGGGGCCGCGGTGGAGGACGCCGTGCGCGCGGCGGGCGGCCCGCGCGCCCAATGGATCGCCGCGTCGAACGCGGTGCGGGACTGGGCGATCGCGCACCCGCACGAGTACGCGCTGCTGTACGGCTCGCCGGTGCCGGGCTATCAGGCCCCGCAGACCACGATCGAGCCCGCGGCGCGGGTGCCCCTGGCCGCACTCGGCATCCTGCGCGCCGCGGTGGCCGACGGCGGTCTCGCTTCGGCCGACGAGCCGCTGTCGCCCGAACTCGCCGCCCAAACCGCGTCGCTGGCGGCGCAATTCGCGCCCGGGGTGCCCGAGGCGAACGTGGCCCGGATGGTCGTGGCCTGGACCCAGCTGTTCGGCCTGGTGAGCTTCGAGCTGACCGGGCAACTGGTGGGCAGCATGGATCCGGCCGCGCCGTTCTTCGACTACTCGGTGGCGGTGATGGCCGACCTCATCGGCCTGCCCGGCTGACCCGCGGTATCGCCCGCGGCCGTGTCAGCGAGCGGGCGTGGGCTCCAAGGGGAATGGCGGCGTGCCCTCGCCTACGATGCGCAGGTTGCCCCAGGGATCGCGTTCCTGCAGAACCGCCCCGGCGGGCGTGCCGCCGGGCAACGTGAGGAATACCCGGCCGCGACCGGGATCGGGCAAATCCACGCCTTCCGGCGCGGAAACCCGCCCGTACCAATGGAATTTGCCGTCGATCGGGTCCAGATAGCCGCTCAGGGCGACCGTCACCGGCAGGTCACCCGCGGCGGTGTCCAGCAGGGCCGGGCCCGAATATTCCGGTCCGGCTTCGGGTTCGGGCCCCGAGTCCGCGTCGCGCGAACGCGGCGACCTGTCCGCGCGCGACCCGCGCCGCCCGCCGCGCAAGCGCCTCACAGCAGCCCCCTGCGCTGCCAGATGCGCTTACCGATCGGCCCGATCAGTCCCTGCTTGTCCAGGAACGCACCGAGATTCGCCGCGCCGATCCCCAGCGCCCGCCTGGCCGCCGGATTGGACCGGGCAATCCGCCGCGCGCCCCGGCCGTCCTCGATGCCGGCCCGCACGTACATGTGCCAGTTGGTCATCAGATGCACGAACAGCGGTGCGGCGATGGCCACGCACATGCGGGTGTACGCGCGCTCGGCGGCGGACATGTCCGGCGCCCGCCGGGCCAGGGCGTCGCGGGCGAAACCGATATGCCTGGCCTCCTCGGTGACGTGAATCCGCATGGCGCGCGCCACGATCGGCTGCAGCTCGGCGTCGTCGAGCGTGCGCCGCTGGATGGCGTCGAAGATCTCCTCGCCCACCAGCGCGCCGACCCACACCATGGATCCGCGCAGGAACAGCTGCAACGAGCTGATCACCAGGCGCTCGTAGCGATTCGGCCAGTACGGCCGCGCCTCGATGCGGTCGATGAGCTTGCCGAACATCATCATGTGCCGGCACTCGTCGCCCATCTCGGTGAGCGTGTAGTGGCTGTGCCGCGAGGTCGGGTCGCCGTTCATGAGCTCGCGCAACAGCAGTCGATTGAGCAGATTCTCGAACCAGATGCCCACCGACAGCACGCTGGCCAGTTCCTGGCGGGAGAGTTCGCGCCGCTGTTCGGGACTCATCGCCTCCCACAGCGGCGTGCCGTACAGCGAGATCACCTCGGGCGGCAGGAATAGCTTGTCCGGATCGAGCGGGGCGTTCCAGTCGATGTCGACCACAGGGTCGTAGGACTTCTTCGCCGATCCGAGCAGTAGGCGGTGTGCGAAGGCATCGCGGGGAAGTGGTGCGGCCGTTGAAACCGATGCGTCGTCGCCCATGACGGCTCCTGACTCAAGTTACTGATACAACCTGTTACACTCAGATTAGTGGTACATGGTGTATCGGTCAATGAGCGGGTGGGTATCGTGAAGCGGGTGACCGGAACCAGCGCACGTACGTCGTCCGCGGCAGCCGACGGCCGCAGCACCCGCTGGAACGGCCACAAGGCCCGCCGTCGCGCCGACATGCTCGACGCCGCCCTGACGGTGATCGAGGCCAACGGCACCGACATCTCGGTGCAGCAGATCGCCGACAAACTCAAGGTGCCGCGCCCGGTGGTGTACCGGCACTTCAACGGCCGCGCCGACCTCGACGAGCAGATCCGCCGCCACATCCTGGAATCGCTACTGGCCGAACTGCTTCCGCGCCTGCGCCCGGACGGGACGCTGAAGGACGCGGTGCGCGGGGCCGTCGGCACCTACGTCGGCTGGGTCGAGCGGCATCCGAACCTGCACCGCTTCCTGGCCGCGGCGGACCCGCAGGGCGAGTCCTCACGCGCGCTCGCCGGCGCCCGCGACCGCATCGGCGGTCAACTCGCCGACCTGTTCGCCGACACCCTGGCCGGTTTCGGACTCGATCGAAACCGGGCCCGCCCCATGGCCTTCGGCATGGTCGGCTTCGTCGACGGCGTGGTCAACAGCTGGCGGGCCGAGGCAACGCTGACCTCGGATCAGGTCGAGGGCATCCTCACCGAATCGGTGCTCGCCCTCATCGAGGGCAACGCCCGCAGCCTGGACGTGCCCATGTCGCGCGATACCGTCGTCGGCGACCTGATCTCCCGTGCCGAGGCCGTGCGCGCGCAGTAGCCCGGACGCACGGCGGGCACCGGCGCCATCGTGCCGATGCCCGTGCGCGGTCGCCGGTGCGCTACGCGGTTCGCGTGCTCCCGCGTTCGGCCAGCGCCCGGTAGCTCGCGTTCCACAGCCACTCCACCGGACCCCTGCCGAATCGGCGCAGCCACAGGTGCGCGAAGACCAGCATGGCCGCGCTCACCACCAAGTAGACACCGACCGTGAACGGCACCCGGGTATTGCCGGTGAACTGCTGGGCCAGGCCGAGTCCCCAGCCGTAGCAGATCGCGCCGGCGAGGAGGTTCTGCAGGATGTAGCAGCTCAGCGCCATCCGCCCGACCTCGGCGAAGCGCCTGCCCACCGCGCCCGGTGCGGGCCGGCGCACGTAGAACTCCGCCACCAGCGCCAGGATGCCCAGCGCCACGAACGGCGCGATGCCGTAGCGGGTGAACAGGATCAGGGTTCCGCCCAGCATGCCCAGCACCAGATCCAGCGGCGCGGCGATCGCGAAACCGATGATCATGAGCCGCTTGCGGATTCGCGCACCCTCCGGTGCGAACACACCGGCGCCGAACAGTCGCGCGCCGAGCAGGAACAGGGCGATGGACATGGGGAAGATGACGATCGCCTCGACCCGGAACAGCAGCGCGTTGTCGAGGCGGAACAGCACCAGATCCCAGAACGAGCCGTCGGCGTAGGGATTGGGGTCCAGCACCTCGGACGATGACGAATCACCCTGCCCGGAACCCGATATCGCGGCCAGCGCCACCACCACCGCCAGGGCGGTGAGCATGGCGGTGTGGATGCCCGCGGCGATCCACAGCCAGCGGCGCTGCGCCTTCGGGCTCGTGGCCAGCACGAACGCCACCACCAGACCGGTGACCGCGTACCCCATCAGGACGTCGAACTCGGCGACGAACAGGAAGTTCAGCAGACCGTCCAGGAACAGCAGCCCGGCCCGCCACGGGTACTTCCCGGGCCACGGCCGGCCGCCGCGCGCGGCCGAGCGCTGCTGGATCGCGAGCCCGATGCCGAACATGATGGTCAGCAGGCCCAGGAACTTGCCCTGTGCCAGCTGCTGCAGCAACCTCTCGGCCCACAGCCAGATCCCGTCGGGCTCGTCCGTGCGGGAGATGTATCCGGGCAGACCGGTGATGTTGGTGAAGATCCAGACGTTGGTGCCGAGCGTGCCCAGGATCGCGATGCCGCGCAGTACGTCCAGCGCGGCCAGTCGCGATGAACGCGACTCGGCCGGAACGTCTTTCGGCGCGGCGTCGGTGGTTGTCCCGGATGCGAGCTGCGGAGCGGGTACCGGTTCGGCCATGCCCGTCATTCTGCCGACGCGGCAGGTCAGCGCGGATCCACCGGCAGAACGACCGGCCGTGCGACCAGAGGATGACCTGCCCCGCGCGAGCGCCGTTGCCCAGGCGGCCACCATTCACGGCCGCGTCGCCTAGGCTCGACGCCATGCAGCGCATTATCGGAATCGAGGTCGAGTACGGCATTTCGACGCCTACTGAGCCGTCGGCCAACCCGATTCTCACGTCGACCCAGGCGGTGCTCGCCTACGCCGCGGCGGAAGGCGTGCCGCGGGCCAAACGCACCCGGTGGGACTACGAGGTGGAATCACCCCTGCGCGACGCGCGAGGATTCGATCTGGGGCGGCTCAACGGGCCCGCGCCGGTGATCGACGCCGACGAGGTCGGCGCGGCGAACATGATCCTCACCAACGGGGCCCGTCTCTACGTCGATCACGCCCATCCCGAGTACTCCGCCCCCGAGGTCACCGATCCGCTGGACGCGGTGATCTGGGACAAGGCGGGCGAGCGGGTCATGGACGCCGCCGCCCGCTACGCCTCCAGCGTGCCCGGTGCGCCGCGCATGCAGCTGTACAAGAACAACGTCGATGGCAAGGGCGCCTCCTACGGCACCCACGAGAACTACCTCATGAGCCGCGACACCCCGTTCAACCAGATCATCGTCGGGCTCACCCCGTTCTTCGTCTCGCGCCAGGTCATCTGCGGTTCCGGCCGGGTCGGCATCGGCCAGTCCGGGGACACCGCCGGTTTCCAGCTCTCCCAGCGCGCGGACTACATCGAGGTCGAGGTCGGCCTGGAGACCACGCTCAAGCGCGGCATCATCAACACCCGCGACGAACCGCACGCCGACGCCGACAAGTACCGGCGCCTGCATGTGATCATCGGCGACGCCAATCTCTCCGAATGGGCCACCTACCTCAAGGTCGGCACCACCGCCCTGGTGCTGGACCTGATCGAGGCGGGGGAGGACCTGTCCGATCTGCAGCTGGCCCGCCCGGTGACCGCCGTGCACACCATCAGCCACGACCCGACGCTGCGCGCGACCGTCGCGCTGGCGGACGGCCGCGAGCTGACCGGCCTTGCGCTGCAACGCATCTACCTCGACCGGGTCGAGAAGTTCACCGATCGCGAAGGCAACGACGATCCGCGCGTCAAGGACGTCATCGAAAAGTGGGCCCACGTGCTGGATCTGCTCGAGCGCGATCCGATGGAGACCGCCGACCTGCTGGACTGGACGGCCAAACTCCGCCTGCTGGAAGGCATGCGCCAGCGCGAGGGCCTGACCTGGTCCGCGCCCAAGCTGCATCTGGTCGACCTGCAGTACTCCGACGTGCGCCTGGACAAGGGCCTGTACAACCGCCTGGTGGCGCGCGGATCCATGCAGCGCCTGGTCACCGAACAGCAGATCGTGGACGCGATGACCAACCCGCCCACCGATACCCGCGCCTACTTCCGCGGTGAATGCCTGCGCCGCTTCGGCGCCGACATCGCCGCGGCCAGCTGGGATTCGGTCATCTTCGATCTGGGTGGCGACTCGCTCGTCCGGATCCCCACCCTGGAGCCGCGCCGCGGCACCAAAACCCATGTGGGCCAGCTGTTGGACGGGGTCTCTACGGCGGCGGAACTGGTGAAACAGCTCACTCGCTGATCGATATCCGAGGGGCGTCACGCGGTGCGGGCCGAGAACCCGCGCCGCGTCCGGATGCGGGGTGCGCGGACGGCGGGCGCGGTGGCACGCCCGAGCCCGGCCCGGCGCCTGTACCGTGCGCGAGGTGGGATTCACCCCCTACAGCCCCTAATTTCCGGGGTGTTCGCGGGCGGCGTACAGCGGCGCCGAACCGGGCGCTCGACCTACTTTTTCGAGGGTTCGGTGGGTTGCCCCCGAAGAACTTTCCGTGCTTCGGGGTCGTACCCCGCAAGGCTGCCGGAAGGTCGCGGAAAGACGGCATTGCGGTTAATCCGGCATGTTGCGGTCGCCGCTGGGTACTGTTGGGTGCACGGGCACCGGCTTTTTCCGGTGCTCGCCGATGATCACAGAGGAGGTCGGCTGCTATGGCACAAGAGCAGACCAAGCGCGCCGGTGGTGGCGACGAGGATGAGGGCCCCGTCGGGGACGGTGCTGCGGGGCAGGAGCGGCGCGAGAAACTGGCTGAGGAGACCGACGACCTGCTCGACGAGATCGACGACGTCCTCGAGGAGAATGCCGAGGACTTCGTGCGCGCCTACGTTCAGAAGGGCGGCCAGTGACCTCAGGCGACCCCTTGCGCAGCCAGATGGGGCTCGCCCTTTCGTCCTTCTCCGAATATCTCCGGCTCCACGCACCGGAACTGTTGCCCAGCAACAACTTCCGGGCCGACGGCGCATCCGGCACGGGTGCGCCGTCGGACATCGCACCGCACGGCACCACCATCGTCGCGGTCAGCTACCGCGGCGGTGTGCTGATCGCGGGCGATCGCCGTGCGACACAGGGCAATCTGCTCGCCAGTCGTGACATCGAGAAGGTGTACATCACCGACACCTTCTCCGCGGCCGGCATCGCGGGCACCGCGGGCATGGCGATCGAGATGGTCCGCCTGTTCGCGGTGGAGCTCGAGTACTACGAGAAGATCGAGGGGGTGCCCCTCACCTTCGACGGCAAGGCCAACAAACTCTCGAAGATGGTGCGCGACAACCTCCCCGCGGCCCTGCAGGGTCTCGCGGTGGTGCCGATGCTGGTGGGTTACGACCCGGACCAGCCGGACCCGGACAAGTCCGGGCGCGTCATCTCCTATGACGTGGTCGGCGGCCGCAGCGAAGAGCGATTCGGTTACACCGCTGTCGGTTCCGGCTCGCTGTTCGCCAAGTCGTCGCTGAAGAAGACCTACCGCCGGGGCATCGATCAGGACCGGGCGCTGAGCATCGCCGTGGAAGCCCTGTTCGACGCCGCCGACGACGACACCGCCACCGGCGGCCCCGACACCATGCGGGGCATCTACCCGACGGCGATCGTCATCGATTCCGAAGGCGCCGTTGAGGTGTCGGAGGACCGGCTGGCCGAGATCACGCGCGAGATCGTGGCCGCGCGTGGCGACGACGAGGGGGGTGCGCAAGCATGACACTGCCGTATTACGCATCCGCCGAACAGATCATGCGCGACAAGACCGAGCTCGCCCGCAAGGGCATCGCGCGCGGTCGAAGCGTCGTCGTGCTGGTGTACGACAAAGGCGTGGTGTTCGTCGCGGAGAATCCGTCGGCGACCCTGCACAAGGTGAGCGAGTTGTACGACCGCGTCGGCTTCGCCGCGGTCGGCAAGTACAACGAGTTCGAGAGCCTGCGTCGTGGCGGCATCCTGCAGGCCGATCTGCGCGGGTACCAGTTCGACCGGCGCGATGTCACCGGCCGATTCCTGGCCAACCTGTACGCGCAGAGCCTCGGCACGATCTTCACCGATCAGCTCAAGCCCTTCGAGGTGGAGATCTGCGTCGCCGAGGTCGGGTATCCGGAGGCCGAGTCCAACTCGGTGCTGTACCGGATCAACTTCGACGGATCCATCGTCGACGAGCGCGAATTCGTGGTGATGGGCGGCAACACCGATCCCATCGTCACCGCGCTCAAGGGTTCCTACAAGGCGGGTATGCCGCTGCACGACGCGGTCTCGGTCGCGGTGGCGGCCCTGGCCAAGTCGGCCCCGGAAGGGGCGGACAAGGACAAGCGGGTGGCGGGCTCCTCACTCGAGGTCGCCACCCTCGAACAGGCCCGGCCGCGACGGGCGTTCCGTCGCATCACCGGCGCCGCCCTCCAGGAGCTGATCACCGGTAGGGCACCCAGCGCCAAGGCCGCCGCCGAAGCGGACAAGCCCACGGGCGGAGATCCGTCCCAGGCATAGGGAATTCGCGCAATCCCCGGTCATCCGCCGCATTTGGATGACCGGGGATTCTCGATGCCGTCCCGCTTCGAGTCCCACATGCTGAAATTCCGGGCCGCGCACGAATTCGGTGCGCGGCCCGGATTCGTTTTCCCGCACGGGCTGTCATCGCGCCCGCGAATCGGGGCCGTCCGTGCGCCCGCGGTGGCCCGCCGCACCGCCTCGCCCGGGCCCGGTGGGCTCGCACTCGCCTCACCTGAGTGTTTGCAGTCTGCACAGCAGAGTGCAAAGGGGACTTGCCTTTTCGCTGGCTACGCCCGGTGCGGCGTTGCACCTCGTGCTAAATCGTTGTGAATACGTTTGCACCGTGTCTCTCACAGCGCCCTTATCGGGCACCGTATCGCTGTAATGTCGATAGGGTGCAGCGACGAATCATGGGGATCGAAACCGAATTCGGGGTGACGTGCACCTTCCACGGTCACCGTCGGTTGAGTCCTGACGAGGTGGCCCGGTACCTTTTCCGCCGGGTAGTTTCCTGGGGCCGTAGTTCTAACGTGTTCCTCCGCAATGGCGCCCGGCTCTACCTCGATGTCGGTTCGCATCCGGAGTACGCGACGGCCGAGTGCGACAGCCTGGTGCAGCTGGTCACTCATGACCGCGCCGGTGAACGGGTCCTGGAGGATCTGCTCATCGACGCCGAACAGCGTCTCGCCGAGGAAGGCATCGGCGGCGACATCTACCTGTTCAAGAACAACACCGACTCCGCGGGCAACTCCTACGGCTGTCACGAGAACTTCCTCGTGGTGCGCGCCGGCGAGTTCTCCCGCATCTCCGATGTGCTGTTGCCGTTCCTGGTGACCCGGCAGCTCATCTGCGGTGCGGGCAAGGTGCTCCAGACGCCGAAGGCGGCCACCTTCTGCCTCTCGCAGCGCGCGGAACACATCTGGGAGGGCGTCTCCTCGGCGACCACGCGCTCGCGGCCCATCATCAATACCCGCGATGAGCCGCACGCCGACGCCGAGAAGTACCGCCGCCTGCATGTGATCGTCGGCGACTCGAACATGGCCGAGCCGAGCACCATGCTCAAGGTCGGTACCGCCTCGCTGGTGCTCGAGATGATCGAGGCCGGGGTCGCGTTCCGAGACTTCGCCCTGGACAACCCGATTCGCGCCATCCGCGAGGTCTCGCACGACCTCACCGGTAAGCGCCCGGTGCGGCTGGCGGGCGGGCGGCAGGCCAGCGCCCTGGACATCCAGCGCGAGTACTACGCCCGCGCCGTGGAGCATCTGCGCAATCGCGACCGCGATCCGCAGGTGGACGCGGTGGTGGATCTGTGGGGCCGCACCCTGGACGCGGTCGAGGCGCAGGACTTCGCCAAGGTCGACACCGAGATCGACTGGGTGATCAAGCGCAAGCTGTTCCAGCGCTACCAGGATCGCTACTCCATGGAGCTGTCCGATCCCAAGATCGCCCAGCTGGATCTGGCCTACCACGACATCAAGCGCGGCCGCGGCGTCTTCGACCTGCTGCAGCGCAAGGGTCTGGCCAAGCGCATCACCGAGGACGAGGCCATCGACGCGGCGGTCAACACCCCGCCGCAGACCACCCGGGCCAAACTGCGCGGCGATTTCATCACCGCCGCCCAGGAAGCCGGCCGTGACTTCACGGTCGACTGGGTGCACCTGAAGCTGAACGATCAGGCGCAGCGCACCGTGCTCTGCAAGGATCCGTTCCGCTCGGTGGATGAGCGCGTGGACAGGCTGATCGCCTCGATGTAGGCGTACCCCGACGGGGTCATCGACGGCCGCGAATCTCACAACGAGGTTCGCGGCCGTCTCGTTCTGGACTGAGTGGAGCGGGGGAGCGAAGCGGAGGAGCGGAGGGAGGGAAGAACGAGACTTCCAGGCCGCGAACCCCGCCGGAGCGCAGCGGAGGCAAATAGGTGGAGCTCGTGGTACGCGCGGCGGCGCGGCACACTACTCTCTACGGGGTGGCGATATCCAAGGTCGAGCGGTTGATGAATCTTGTTATCGCGCTGCTGTCCACCCGCCAGTTCCTGACCGCCGAGCGGATTCGGGATTCGGTCGCGGGGTACGAGGAGTCCGCGAGCGACGAGGCGTTCAGCCGCATGTTCGAGCGCGACAAGAACGAGCTGCGCGATTTGGGCATTCCCCTCGAGATCGGCCCCATCAGCCGGTACTCGAGTGCCGAGGGCTACCGCATCAACCGCGATGCGTACGAGCTCCCCGATATTGATCTGACCAGCGCCGAATCGGCCGCGGTCGCGGTGGCGGTGCAGCTGTGGGAGTCGCCGGAGTTGGCCGCCGCCGCCGAGAGCGGACTGCTCAAGCTGCGCGCCGCCGGCATTCACGTCGAGCCCGATGTCGGTGTCTCCGCGGTGCCCGCCGTGCCCGCGCGCACCCGCGGGTCCGAGCCGGTGCTGGGCAAGCTGCTCGCGGCCATCGACGCCGGGCGCTCGGTCAAGTTCTCGCACCGGCAATCGCACGGCGACCCGATCGAGCGCGACGTCCAGCCCTGGGGCGTGGTCACCCATCACGGCCGCTGGTACCTGGTCGGGCACGACAACGCCCGCGACGCGCAGCGCGTGTTCCGCGTCTCGCGCATCGCCGACGACGTCGTGGAGTACGGCCCGGAGAACACCGTGCACAAGCCCGAGGACCTGGATCTGCGCGCGGCGGTGGCCGAGGTGACCGGTCAGGCCCCCATCGCCGGTTCGGCGACGGTCTGGGTCGCCAAGGGCCGCGGGCAGGAGATCCGCCGGCTCGGCGCGACGATCGAGGATCGTGAACTCGCCGGGCGCCCGGGCTCGGTCGTCGAGGTGCCCATCCGCTCGCGGGACTGGCTGGCCCGCCTCATCACCGGTCTGGGCGCCGACGCCCTGGTGCTGGCCCCGGAAGATCTGCGCGACAACGTGATTGCCCGGCTCGAGTCGGTGCTCGAACGGACGGAGGTTTCGGCGTGAGCGAGGTAACGGGCGGCACTGCCCGGCGCGCGCAGCAGGACGGTGCGCGGATCTCGGCCGGAGCGCGCGAACGCCGCGGCGCGGCCGCGGCCGGGAGCAGGCTCTCGGTGCGGTTGTCGCGACTGCTGAACATGGTGCCGTACTTCCAGGCCAACCCGGGCATCAGCGCCGCCGAGGCCGCCGCCGAACTGGGCGTGACCACCAAACAGCTCATGAGCGATCTCAATCAGCTCTGGATGTGCGGACTGCCGGGTTACGGACCCGGTGACCTGATCGACCTCTCGTTCTCCGAGGAGAGCATCGAGGTCACCTTCTCCGCGGGCATCGACCGGCCGCTGCGCCTGACCTCACCCGAGGCCACCGCCCTGCTGGTGGCGCTGCGCTCGATCGCGGATCTGCCCGGCATGGTCGATCCCAGCGCCGCGCACTCGGCCATCGCGAAGATCGAATCCGCCATTTCCGGCCGGACCTTCGAGGGACCGTCCGTTCCGGCGCCGGTGCAGGCGCCGTCGGTGGCGACGGTGCGCTCGGCGCTGGCCGCCGATCACGCACTGCGCCTGGTCTATTACTCCGCCAGCCGCGACGTGGTCTCCGAGCGGGTGGTGGATCCGATCCGGATCGTGCTGGTGGACAGCAACAGCTATCTGCAGGCGTGGTGCCGCCAGGCCGAGGGTGTACGCCTGTTCCGCCTGGATCGGATCGAGGAGGCCACCGAACTCGACGAGCCCGCGCGCCCGCCCGCCGAGGCCGCGCTCGACGAGGCCACGGCCCTGGATCTTTTCGTCGACGATCCCGCGGTTCCGCTGGCGCGCCTGCTGATTCGCGCCGACTACGCCTGGGTGCTGGACCAGTACCCGATGCACCGGGTGACCCAGCACGCCGACGGCGGCATCGAGGCCACCATGCGCTTCGCCACCCTGGACTGGATGGCCCGGCTGCTGCTCGGATTCGGTTCGGGCGTCACCGTATTGGGCCCGCCCGAACTCGTGACCGCGGTGCGTGAGCGGTCGGGCACGGCGCTGACGGCGTACGCCGCGCTGGCGGACGCGCTCGGCCGCGACGCCGAATTCCCGGCGGCCGGCTTCGAGGAGGTCGGTCCCGCTTGACCTCTCGTGCAATACCGGCGCAGCGGGTCCTGGTGCTCGGCGCGGGCAGTATCGGGATCTTCGTCGGCGGCAATCTCGCCGCGGCCGGCGCGGACGTCACCTTCGTGGGCCGCCCGCGCCTGCTCGACGAGATCGCCGAGCACGGGCTGCGGCTCACCGACCTGGACGGTCGCGACGTGGCGGTGCCGCCCGCGGCCTTCCGCGGCGTCACCGACGTGAATGACGCCGCGCCACCGGATCTGGTGCTGATCACCGTGAAGTCGGCCGATACCGCCGCGGCCGCAAGCGAACTGGTGGGCTTGCTGAAGCCCGGGACGGTGGTGCTGAGCCTGCAGAACGGGATCGGCAACGACGCGGTGATCCGGGAGATCCTGCCCGCGTGCGTGGTGCTGGCCGGCATGGTCATGTTCAACGTCGTGCACCACGCGGGCGGGCGCTTCCACCGCGGCACCGCGGGCGGGGTCGCGCTGGCCGACGATCCGGTGCTCAATCGCTTCGGGCCGCTGTTCCGCGCGTCCGGGCTCGAGATCAAACGGCATCCGGATCTGCTGCCGGTGCAGTGGGCCAAGCTGCTGCTGAACCTCAACAACCCGATCAATGCGCTGTCCGGGCGCCCGCTGCGCGAGGAGCTGGCCACCCGGGACTACCGGCGCTGTCTGGCGCTGACCCAGGGCGAGGCGCTGTCGGTGATGAACGCCGCGCGCATCACCCCGGCGCGGCTGACCCCGTTGCCGCCGGCGGCGATGGTGCGCCTGCTGACCGTGCCGGACGGGCTGTTCCGCCGGGTTGCCGGGCGGGTGCTGGCCATCGACCCGGTGGCGCGCTCGTCCATGGCCGACGATCTGGCGGCCGGTCGCCGAACCGAGATCCGTTGGCTCTGTGGCGAAATCGTGAGTCTGGGTACCATGGTCGGGTTACCGACGCCGGTCAATCAGCGACTCATCGAACTCATCGCGGTCGCCGAGGACGGTGATCGGCGCACCTGGTCCGGTCCGGAGCTGCTGGCAGAACTGCGGGCCGCGGCCGGCCGGTGACCGCCGAGGACTTTCTCGGCGGGCAGCCGACGGCTCGCCCGGGTAACATCCGGGCAAATCCGGGTTACGACCGGCCGTATCAGGGTTGACAAATGGTTTGTCATATGCCGGTCGGGTAGCATCGAAGCACCACAGTATTGGAGGAAGTCGATGGGTTCACTCAGCGCGACGCACTGGATCATCATTGCGCTGCTGTTCCTGGTCTTGTTCGGAGCCAAGCGGCTTCCGGACGCCGCCCGGGGTCTCGGTCGTTCGCTGCGCATCTTCAAGAGCGAGATGAGCGAGATGCAGTCCGACGGCGACAAGTCCGCCGCCGCGAAGCCCGCCGCCCCCGCCGCGGAACTCCCGGTCGCCCCGGCCCCGGTCGCCCCGGCGCAGCAGGCCACCGCCGAACTGAACAAAGACCTGAACAAGGCGTAATCGCCCCACTCCACCCCGGGATGAGGAACTCGTCCCGGGGCGAGGTTTGTCCAGGTCCAGCGCGGCGATCAGCGAGGCAGACACTTTCATGCGCATTCCGTTCGACCCCCGGCGCAGTCGGCGCAGGACCAATCCCGACGGCACCATGTCGTTGGTCGAGCATCTCTACGAGCTGCGGTCGCGGCTGCTGAAGGCCATTCTGGCTGTCACGCTGACCACCGTGCTCGGGTTCTTCTGGTACTCGCATTCCTTCCTGGGCATCGAGAGCCTCGGTGACATCCTGCGCGGGCCGTACTGTTCGCTACCGCAGGAGTCGCGCGCGGCCATCACCGCCGACGGCGAGTGCCGGCTGCTGGCCACCGCGCCGTTCGAGCAGTTCATGCTGCGGTTGAAGGTCGCCATCACCGCGGGCGTGGTGCTGGGCTGCCCGGCGTGGCTGTACCAGCTGTGGGCGTTCATCACCCCGGGCCTGTACGCCAAGGAGCGCAAGTACGCGATCTCCTTCGTGGCCTCGGGCGCGACACTGTTCGTGGCCGGCGCCGCACTGGCCTACTGGGTCGTCGCGCACGCCCTGAGCTTCCTCATGACGATCGGCAACGACGTGCAGGTCACGGCGTTGAGCGGTTCGGAATACTTCACCTTCATCATTCAGCTGCTGATCATCTTCGGGGTGAGCTTCGAGACGCCGCTGATCATCGTGGGGCTCAACCTCGTCGGTGTGCTGTCCTACGCGAAGCTGGTGCAGTGGCGGCGCGGGCTGATCTTCGGCCTGTTCGTCTTCGCGGCCATCGTCACCCCGCAGGACCCGTTCTCCATGCTGGCGCTGGCGCTCGCGCTGACCGTGCTGTTCGAGCTCGCGGTCCAGATCGCGCGCATCAACGACAAGCGCAAGGCGCGCAATGCCGAGAACTGGGCGAACCTGTCCGACGAGGAAGCCTCCTCGCTCGGCGGACCCGACGGCATCGATCACGCCACGCCGGTGGCCGCATCGCAACCGGTGGCGGGGCCGGAACCGGTGGCCGCGACACCGCCGGAAAAAACAACGCGAGCTGTGCCGGATTACTCCGATACCCTCTGACGGGTGACATCAAGGTCGCTTACTGGCGAACTGGCGGCATTCGCCGCCGAGCTGAAATTCGCACTGGATCCCTTCCAGCAGAAGTCGTGTGAAGCGCTGCAGGGCGGGCACAGTGTGCTCGTCTGCGCGCCCACCGGCGCGGGCAAGACCGTGGTCGGAGAATTCGCGGTCCACCTCGCGCTGGCCTCGGGCGGCAAATGCTTCTACACCACGCCCATCAAGGCGCTCTCGAACCAGAAGTACGCCGATCTCACCGCGCGCCACGGGCGCGAGAACGTGGGATTGCTCACCGGTGACCAGTCCATCAACGCGGACGCGCCCGTCGTGGTCATGACCACCGAGGTGCTGCGCAACATGCTCTACGCGAGTTCGGATGCGCTGCGCGGACTTTCGTACGTGGTCATGGACGAGGTGCACTACCTGGCCGACCGCTTCCGCGGCGCGGTGTGGGAAGAGGTCATCCTGCACCTGTCGCCCGAGGTCCGCCTGGCGTGCCTGTCCGCCACGGTCTCCAACGCCGAGGAGTTCGGCGCGTGGATGGAGACCGTGCGCGGGGACACCGCGGTCATCGTGGACGAGACCCGGCCGGTGCCGCTGTGGCAGCACGTCATGGTCGGGCGGCGCATGTTCGATCTCTTCGACACCAAATCCAGTGATCAGCGGGTGCTGGTCGACGAGGATCTGGTGCGGTTCATCAAACAGCGCGAGGCCGCCGATCGCATGGAGAGCTGGGGTACGCCCGGCCGGCGCGGCGGAGGCGGCGGCCGCCGGATGTTCCGGCCGGTCCCGCGCCCGGAGGTGATCGCCAAGCTGGACGAGGAAGGGCTGCTGCCCGCCATCACGTTCATCTTCTCGCGCGCGGGCTGCGACGGTGCGCTGGCGCAGTGCGTGCGCTCGCGGCTGGATCTGAGCCGCGCGGACGATCGGCCCGAGGTCGACGCGATCATCGAGAAGCACACCGGGGAACTGCCGCGAGAGGATCTCGAGGTGCTCGGTTACTGGGAGTGGCGCGAGGGTCTGCATCGCGGGTTCGCCGCGCATCACGCCGGAATGCTGCCCGCGTTCCGGCACACCGTCGAGGAACTGTTCGTGCGCGGTCTGGTGCGGGCCGTATTCGCCACCGAGACACTGGCTCTGGGCATCAACATGCCCGCACGCACGGTGGTGCTCGAACGGCTGGTCAAGTTCAACGGCGAGACGCACGCGGAATTGACCCCGGGCGAGTACACCCAGCTCACCGGTCGCGCGGGCCGGCGCGGCATCGACGTCGAGGGCCACGCGGTGGTCATGTGGCAGCCCGAGGTGGACACCAGCGCGGTGGCCGGGCTGGCCTCCACCCGCACCTATCCGCTGCGCAGCTCGTTCAAGCCGGGCTACAACATGTCCATCAACCTGGTCGACCGCATGGGCGCGGTGGATTCGCGGGCGCTGCTCGAGCGGTCCTTCGCCCAGTTCCAGGCCGACCGTTCGGTGGTGGGCCTGGTGCGCGGGATCGAGCGCAGCGAGGGGCAGGCGCGCAAACTGCGCTCGCAGCTCGGAGACGACAGTTTCCTCGAATACATCCAACTGCGCGAACGGATTCGGGAGCGCGAGCGCTCTATCGAGCGGCAGGGCCGCACCGATCGGCGGGCCGCGGCGGTCTCGGCGCTGGCCGCGCTGCGACGCGGTGACGTGGTCGCGATTCCGGCCGGCCGGCGGCAGGGCCTGGCGGTCATCCTGGAACCCGACACCACGCCCGGCGATCCGCGGCCGCTGGTGCTGACCGAGGACAAGTGGGCCGGGCGGGTCTCGGCGGCCGACTTCCCCACGCCCGCGCAATCTCTGGGCCATCTGCGCCTGCCGCGGCACGTCGATCACCGCACCGCGCGGGTGCGACGTGACCTGGCGTCGGCGCTGCGCAGCACCGGGCTGTCGCCGCAGGGCAGGCGCTCGAACGGCAAGAAGTCCAAGGCGGCGGACGACCACGAATTGCAGTCGCTGCGCCGGGCGCTGCGCAATCATCCGGCGCACGAGCGCCCGGATCGGGAGCAGCTGGCGCGGATCGGCGAGCGCTACAACCGCATCGAGCGCGAGGCCGAGACCATGCGCCAGCAGGTGGCCGCGACCACCAACTCCCTGGCCCGCACCTTCGACCGGATCCTGGCGCTGCTCAGCGAACGCGGGTACGTCCAGGACGGGGAGGTGACCGCCGACGGCCGCCGCCTGGCGCGCATCTACGCCGAGGCCGATCTGGTGGTGGCCGAGTGCCTGCGCCAGGGGCTGTGGCGGGGGCTCGGTCCCGCCGAACTGGCGGCCGTGGTGTCGATCCTGGTGTTCGAATCCCGCCAGGAGGGCGGCTATCTCGGCGCTTCGGGGCCGACCGCGCCGATCCGGCGGGCGGTGGACGCCACCATCGCGGTGTGGTCGCAACTGCGTCAGGACGAGGCGAGGCACCGGCTCGCCCCGACCCGGGAACCGGATCTGGGCTTCCTCACCGGCATGCATTCCTGGGCCCGCGGGGACGACCTCGCCGATGCGCTGCTGGCCAGCGGGGATCGCGGAAACCCGTTGTCAGCGGGTGATTTCGTGCGCTGGTGCCGTCAGGTCATCGACATGCTGGACCAGATTCACAACACGGCGGACGATGTAGAGGTGGCGGGCACCGCCGCCAAGGCCGTACGGGCCATCCGGCGGGGTGTCGTCGCGGTGGACGCTGCTTAAGGAATTGGACTGTGCTTTGATTCTTTGAGACGTACCGACCGCGGTGGGATCACGAGCGTGTTCCTGCTCGGGGGGCTAGCGTGTGTACATCGGATTGCGAGGGAAGGCAAGCAAATGAGCGGCCCGTACGGACCGAATGACGCCCCTGGCACAGGGGAGGGACGCAACGATCCGACGCAGCAGTGGGGCGGCGGTCAGCCCGCGCCCGGTGGCGCCGGACCGACTCAGAACTGGGGTGGGCAGCAGCCGGCGCAGCCGACCACCGCGTGGGGGGATCAGCAGCAACCGTGGGCGCAGAGCCAGCCGCAGCAGCCGCAGCCCGGTCAGCAGGGGTGGGGTCAGCAGAGTCAGCCGCAGTGGCCGCAGCAGGGGCAGCCGGCCACCGGCCAGGAGTGGAACCAGCAGCCGCAGCAGCAGGGGTGGGGTCAGCAGAGCGCGCCGCAGTGGCCGCAGCAGCCGCAGCCCACGGGCCAGGAGTGGAATCAGCAGCAGCCCGGTCAGCAGTGGCCGCAGCAGCCCGCGCCCGCCAAGAAGAAGACCGGCTTGATCATCGGCGCGGTGGTCGCGGTGCTGGTCGTGCTCGGCGCCATCGTGGGCGGCGTGGTCCTGCTGACCGCCAAGGACCAGCTGGACAATTCGGCCGTGCAGACCGGTGTGCAGAAGGTGCTCAAGGATTCCTACGGCATCGAGGACGTCCAGGACGTGAGCTGCCCGTCGGGTAAGAAGGTCGAGGTCGACAAGACCTTCGAGTGCTCGGTCAAGGTGGGCGGCGAGGCCAAGAAGGTCACTATCAAGATCACCAAGGATGACGGGACCTATGAGGTCGGCCGTCCGAGCTGATCCGCTCACGACGAATTCCGCTGGGCCCGGCCGCGATCGAGATGATCGCGACCGGGCCCGCGGTTCGTCCGGGCACATCAGGTCGCGGGAGTACAGTGGGCCGCACGCCATCGAAGTTGATCATGTTGGGGGTGCGGTGAATACCGTCCTGCGCAGAGCTCGAGCGTTCGCGATCCTGGTCGCGGCGCTGACCGCCGTCACCGCCTGCGGTGCGGGCGCCACCGAATCCGCCCCCGTGAGCAGCACCGCGACCGCAGCGCCGGTGGCATCGCTCGCCAACGCCGAACCCGTGGTGCAGGACTGCACCACCTACCCGGCCCGCACGGTGAGCAAGCCGGTGAAGATGCTGCTGGCCTGCGGTGACGGCGGGCTGTGGGTGCGCGACATCGTGTGGAGCTCGTGGGGGCCGGATACCGCCCAGGGCGCGGGCACGCAGGACCGCCGGATCTGCGAACCCGATTGCGCCACCGGCAAGGTGGCGAGCGGACCCACCCGCATCACCCTGCGCAAACGGGTCGAGAACCGCTTCACCGAAGCCGAGATCACCGACCTGAACGGCGCAGTGGAGACCTGGCCGCTGTAGCGAACCGCCCGGGGAGGGGCAGCGACTTCAGCGTTTCGTCATCGCGGTGACCAGGCGTTTGACCGGGCTCTCGGCGTTGTAGGCGGCGGCCAGCGCGTGCAGGCGGTCCGGATCGGCGGGCTCGCGGGGGAGCAGGTCGTCGCGGGAGAAGTCCACGGTGGCGTCCTGTACCACGCGGACCACCGGGCCCGCGGCCTTCAGATAGTCTTCCGCCGCAGCGAGTTTGGCGCGCACGCCCTTGGCCAGCTCCGAGGCCGGGTCGGTGACGGCCTCGCGCAGGGCGTCCAGGGAGCCGAAGCGGGAGATGAGCTGGGCGGCGGATTTGTCGCCGATGCCCGCCACACCGGGCAGGCCGTCGGAGGCGTCGCCGCGCAGCGCGGCCATATCGGCGTAGGCGGGGCCCGCGTTCCGCAGTGGCACACCGTATTTGGCCGAGACCTCGGCGGGGCCCCAGAGTTCGGCCTTGGACAGGCCGCGGCCCACGTAGAACACGCGCACGGGGGGTTCGGGGGTGTCGCGCACCAGTTGCAGCAGGTCGCGGTCACCGCTGACCACGATGGTCTCGCTGTGGCGCTCGCGCGTGGCCAGGGTGCCGATCACATCGTCGGCCTCGAGCCCGTCGGCCCCGGCGGTGGCGATGCCCGCGGCCTCGAGCACCTCGAGGATCATGTCCACCTGCGGGGTCAGGGTGTCCGGAACCTCTTCGGCCACCGCGCCACTCGCGGCCGCGGGATCGGGTTCGACGGTCTCGGCGACCCGGTGCGCCTTGTAGGACGGGATCAGGTCCACGCGGAAGGCGGGCCGCCAGTCCAGGTCCAGGCAGACCACGAGCCGGCTCGGGGCATGCTGTTTGGTGAGCGCCGCGACCATATCGGTGAAGCCGCGCAACGCGTTCACCGGCCGCCCGTCGGGGGCGGTGATCTTCTCCGGGATCGCGTAGAAGGCGCGGAACCAGAGACTGGCGCCGTCGAGCAGCAGCAGGGGACCGGCTTCGGGGGTGCTCATGGGATCAGACGCTACCGCTCACGGCGTGGCGGCGACACGTCGCCGCGCGTGTACGCGCCTGAGCGGGGAAGTCACCGGCGGCGGCTAGGGTCCGGACTCGGACTGCCGGGGGATCGCGGACGGACGCGGGAAATGGAGCGGGATGGATCGGCGTGGTTTTCTGCGGGGCGCGGGGACGGCGGGTGCGCTGTCGCTGCTGCCGCCGAGTCTGGTGCGGGCGTGGGCGCGGGCGCGCCCGGCCGGCGGGCTCGAACAGGTCGAGCACGTGGTGATCCTCATGCAGGAGAACCGTTCGCTGGACCACTACTACGGGACGTTCCCGGGGGTGCGCGGGTACGCCGATCTCAACGCGCTGCAATTGCCCTCGGGGCGTTCGGTTTTCCATCAGCCGCACGGGGACGGGTTCGTGCTGCCGTTCGCGACCGAGTTGGAGAACCTCGACGGCTGCGACCATTCGGCGTACGGCGGGCATCGGGCCGTGGCCGACGGGCGGTGGGATGGGTGGATCGCGGCCAAGGGCGCCGGAACCATGGCGGGGTACCGGCGGCGCTCGCTCGAGTTCTATCACCAGCTGGCCGCGGCCTTCACCGTGTGCGACCGCAATCACTGCTCGTTCAACGGCGCGACGGACCCGAATCGGCTGTTCCTGTTCAGCGGGGCGGCGCGCAATCCGTTCGCGATCGAGAACGTGGCTTCGACACTGCAGCAACAGCTGTACGCCACACCGGAGGTGACGCGCTGGACGGACAGTCTGCCCGAGACGGCGGTGGCCGATGTGTTCGCCGACGCGCTGTTGGGCGTCTCGGCCACATCCGAACCCGTGGTGGCCGGTGTCAGTCAGGCGCTCGGGCTGGCGACGTCGCAATTGATGTTCAGCAATGCCGCGCTGCGCACGCCCGAGGGGCGGGACCTGTTGCGGGAGGCCATCACCGGGCTGCGGTGGAGCACGTACGCCGAGCGCCTGCAGGCGGCAGGGGTCGGCTGGCGCGTGTACCAGGAGTGGGACAACTACGGCGACAATTCCCTGGAGTACTTCGCCACCTTCCGGGCGGCGGCGCGAAACGCGTTGCGATACACCGACAGCGGTGGCGGGACGCCGTTCCGGACGTTCTACTCCTACTATCGGGCGCTGCTCGGCGCACCGCAGCTCGCGGACGGGTACGAGCGAGCCCTGCGGCGCGGGCTGGACGAGCTGGCGGACGGTGAACGGGCACTGGTCGAACGCGGGCTGTTACGGTCGCCGGAAGGCCAAGTGGCGCGGTCGTTCCGGGCCGATGTCGAGGGCGGCAGGCTGCCGGCGGTGTCGTGGATCGTGCTGCCCGAGGCGCAGTCGGAGCATCCGGTGTACGGGCCGCGCAACGGGCAGGCGGTGGTTCGCGAACTGCTGGCCGCGGTGAGCGACAATCGTGAGGTCTGGGATCGGACGGTCGTGATCCTGAACTACGACGAGAACGACGGGTTCTTCGATCACGTGCCCGCGCCCGTGCCGCCGCCGGGGACACCGGACGAGTTCCTGTACGGCTACAACCTCGGGCTCGGCGCGCGAGTTCCGCTGCTGGTGGTGTCGCCGTGGAGCAAGCAGCAGGTGTGCTCGGAACTCTTCGATCACACCTCGGTGCTGCGGCTCCTCGAGCGGGTCACCGGGGTCGAGGAGCCCGAGATCAGTGCTTGGCGGCGGGAGCTGTGTGGTGACCTGACCTCGGTGCTGGATTTCGCGAGCGCCGCCGCGCCGGTGCTGCCCGCCGCCGCGCCCGCCGCGCCGCAACCGAGTTCGGGTGCGCCGCAGGCGGT